>JAIPFG010000018.1 GCA_021736745.1 Pseudomonadales bacterium | reverse complement strand
ATTTATCATGACCCAGAAGTTAATGACTTTCTTTTTTCTGCAATGCTAACAGCCTCCCTGGGAGCTATTTTAGTCTGGTTCTTCAAAGTGCCGGAAATTTCACTTTCAGCTCGCCAGCTTTATCTTCTGACCACCAGTAGCTGGTTGTTTTTATCTTTATACGGCGCCCTGCCTTTCTTATTCAGCCACCATCCTATGCCATTCACTGACGCCATCTTCGAGGCCGTATCAGGAATTACAACAACCGGTTCAACGGTGATGAGTGACCTAAAGAGTGTTCCCCAAGCCCTCCTTTTATGGCGATCTTTGCTACAATGGATGGGCGGTCTCGGTGTCATTGGAATGGCGGTCACCGTTCTACCCTTTTTAAGAATCGGAGGCATGCGCCTATTCCAGACAGAGTCTTCTGACTGGTCTGAAAAAACAATGCCGCGGTTTCAACAATTTGCCAAAGCTGTTTTGGTCATTTACTTAGTCATTACTTGTCTTTGCTCCTTGTGCTACTGGCTTGCAGGCATGACAACATTCGATGCCATTAACCACGCAATGACCACTGTGTCGACCGGCGGTTATGCTACTGATGATCGTTCTATGGCCCGTTTCGGTTCAACAATGCTCTGGATTTCGGTTGTATTTATGCTGCTCAGTGCGATGCCCTTCATCTTGTATGTTCGCATTTTAGTCCAACGCTCAGTGAAAGTAGTTTTGGATCAACAAGTCATTACCTTTCTTGCCATCATTACTGCGGCGACCCTTCTCCTCGCCGGACAATTGGTGAATAGCAATAACCTATCCACCCTTGATGCCATCACTCACTCCGCCTTTAATATTGTCTCTGTTATCACCACCACGGGGTATGCCTCTGCGGACTACACGGTTTGGGGCCAATTTAGTATTGCGCTATTTTTTCTGGCAACCTTCGTAGGAGGGTGCTCTGGTTCAACCACCGGGGGAATGAAGATATTCCGCTTTCAGCTTTCCTATTTGTACTTGAGAGACCAACTGAGAAAACTGGTTCATCCACGCGGCATTTTTGCAATCCGCTACAACGGCAAAGTCGTTGAGAATGATATTATTGCTTCGGCAGCGGCCTTTTCCTTTATGTTCTTCGTTTCTCTGGGTGCGGTCACCCTGCTTCTAACGGCTCTTGGCATCGATTTTCTGACAAGCATTACCGCCGCAGTGACTGCGCTTGCAAATGTCGGTCCTGGGCTTGGAGATATCATAGGCCCTTCCGGTAATTTTGAACCCCTGCCTGAAGCCGCCAAATGGATACTTGCTTTTTCAATGATCTTGGGACGACTGGAACTATTTACCGTTATCATACTTTTCTCTCCAGTATTCTGGCGAGGCTAGTCGATATGATGAGTCTGCACCAATCCCGCGATCAAATACTTCCATGGATATTACCCTGGTTGGTACCCATTCTTGCCACACTTGCTGCATGGGCACTTTCACCAATATTGTCTAAGGCGAACTTCGCCATGATTTATTTGGCGGGAGTATTATTTACGGCAATGTCGACCCATGTTAAGCCCGCTCTGGTCTGCGCTTTATTGAGTTTTCTGGCGTACAACTTTTTCTATACCGAACCACATTTCACACTGTTTATGATACACCGCGACGACATTCTGACCGGTAGCTTGCTTATTCTGGTCGCTGTGGTCACTGGTCATCTCGCGGCAAGCTTACGGGAGAAAGTCGTGGCAATGGAGGCCAATAAACAGTGGAATAATAATCAGGTGGCGCTTGCCCGCGAGCTATCTGTTTGCATTAATAATCGGGATGTTGTGCAAACACTCTCCGCACAAATAGAAAGTAGCTTCCAATTTCTAACCCAATGCTTTTTACAAGACCCAAATACTGAAGAATTAATTTCTCTGAACAGTAAAGGTCAGACCCAAGCGCCAAGATCAACCCCACCTGAGATCAGTTCGAAAGATAATGTCACCTTCCAACACAGTGGGAATCACGCCACAATTTTTTTTTACACCAATGGCAGCTGTCATGGTTTAGTTGAAGTCATTGCCAAAGAGGTATTTTCTTTTTTAGAACTCAATCATTTAGAGAGTTTTGTCGGAATGGCACACTTAGCTTGGGATAGAGTGCAACTTAGCGACTCATTAAGACAGGAGATCGTAAAAAAGGAGCGCGAACAATTACGCTCCGCTTTACTGTCGTCCGTTTCCCATGACCTGAAAACGCCCCTTGCCATCATGATAGGGTCGGTGTCCAGTTTGATCGACTTACATGACGATCTGGACAAAGAACAACGGGAAGAACTTGCGAGGAATACCTTAAGTGAGGCTCAGCGTTTGGATCGCCACATCCAAAAACTGCTGGATATGGCTCGACTTGGCCATGGAGAGTTGACTCTGGATCGGGATTGGATCGGCCTGGAAGATATTGTCAGTGTGGTGATTAAGCGCAGTAAATCAATGCTAGGAAGTATTGCTATGGAGATCAATTTACAGCCAGATTTACCGCTGATTTATGTCCACCCCGCACTGATCGAGCAAGCGTTATTCAATGTTCTGGAAAATGCGATTCGCTTTGCTCCGGAGGAGTCCGTAATCAGCATTAATGGCTATAAACAGGCTAACCAATTGCAAATTGACATACATGATCAAGGGCCAGGTATTCCCCCGGAATCTTGGGACAATATTTTTGATATGTTTTATACCCTTTCTTATGGTGATCGGTATCCATCGGGAACGGGGGTCGGGCTGGCAATTTCACAGGGAATCTTAAAAGCGCACGGAGGGGCCGCTCATGTCGTAAAGAGCTCGCCTGAATCAGGAACAACCATTCAGGTGGTTATCCCTTTACCGCAACCCCACCAGACAGCCTAGGTTTTTAAGATGATACGTATACTTGTTGTTGATGATGAACCACAAATAAGGCGATTTCTTACCATTAGCCTCGGCACTCAGGGCTATCGCATTATCGAAGCAAAGAACGGTCAAGAGGGTTTGAGTATAGCCGCCCTAGAAGAACCTGATCTTATTATTCTCGACTTGGGTTTACCGGATATGGACGGCCAGGATGTACTCAAATCTCTTCGGGGGTTCTTTAAAGGGCCTATTATTGTTTTATCCGTAAGGGATAGTGAACGGGAAAAGGTTACCGCTCTTGATGCAGGCTGCAATGACTATGTCGAAAAACCCTTTGGCGTTAAAGAACTTCTTGCCAGAATTCGTTCGGTTTTAAGAACCTTTTCAGGAATAGAGCCCCCTCCCACTTTTTATGATGACGGTTGCCTCGTTGTTGATCTTTACAGCCGTAAAGTAAGCCTCAACCGACAAGACGTTCACCTCTCCAAAAAGGAATTTGAATTGTTACACCTATTTATCACACATCCTGGAAGAATGATGACTCAGCAACATTTGCTTCGTGAAATATGGGGCCCTCACCACACTAAAGATACCCACTACCTGAGAATTTTTATCGGTAAGCTGCGAAACAAACTACAGGACGATCCGACCTTCCCAAAGTACATTGAGACAGAGGCCGGCGTCGGCTACCGCTTTCTCGGCATAAATCAATTTGAAAAAAATACGGGAACTGAATGAGACTTATCCCCACAACAGGGTGATATGAATGGCTTTGAATTACAAAATTACTGCAGAAGATCGGTCATTACTCCATCGTGTATACCATGGTTATTACCGAAATATAACGTCATTACCGCCCGACCTCGAACATTTGGCGATGGCAGGACTTATCGAGACAGAAATTACAACGACATTACCCATACTCCCCATTCGATACCAAGTTCGGCTTACTGATTTGGGAGAATGGGCATTGAAACAATCGATTCCTAAAACTTAATATCCATGGTTTTCCTTTGCCAATAAAGCATTATTTTTCGAACAAACCGCACCTCGGCGGGATCCTGTCATTGTGAGTATGAGGCGATCCGTTTCGCTTATTGATACCACGAAATAGAAAGGCGGCTGACGGTTTATTTAGGCCAATCTTGGGGTAGAGGAAATGTTTTAATCTATCTGCCAGCCCCTAACTTTAACGGTGACAATGACATCCCTATCAAATAGAAGAATATCGGGCGCTTGAACTACTGAGGGGTTTGTACTGTAACAAAGACAGACGTACAATTTCCCCTTCATCAAATTAATGAGGCGATAATGGATTTAGGTATATCCGGCAAAAAAGCTATTGTCTGCGCTGCCAGCAAAGGGCTTGGCAAAGGTTGTGCTACGGCTCTGGCAAAAGAAGGCGTCCAAGTCACAATCTGCGCCCGTAACGAGCAATTACTGGCTACAACTGCTCAGGAAATCGAACAAATTTCCGGCAATAAGGTTCTTTATGTCGTTGCCGATATTACCACTGAAACAGGTAGAGATAGCCTGCTCCAGGCCTGCCCCGACCCGGACATACTGGTCAATAATGCAGGCGGTCCGCCCCCTGGCGATTTCCATGATTGGCGACAAAAAGAGTGGTTTGACGCACTCAATGCAAACATGTTTTCCGCGATTGAAATGATACGTCGGACTATCGACACAATGACGAACCGTGGTTTTGGACGTATTCTCAATATCACTAGCAGTACAGTAAAAGCACCCATTGCAGAACTCGGCCTTTCTAACGGCGCCCGCTGCGGTCTTACCGGATTTATCGCTGGGCTTGCACGCCAGCATGTTAAGCAAAATGTGACGGTTAACAATCTATTACCTGGTTTTTTCGATACAGATCGCGGCCGTGCGATTGTGGCCAAACAGGCGCAGGAACGAAATATCGACATCAAATTGTATCAGCAACAGTTCCTCGCTAATCTGTGTGCAGGCCGTATGGGGACGATCGAAGAATTTGGTGCCACCTGCGCTTTTCTCTGTAGCCATTATGCCGGTTATATCAGCGGGCAGAATATTTTGATTGATGGTGGACTCTATCCGGGAACGTTCTAAACGATATCGAAATCTATTCCGTTGCTAGCAATCGTTCACTCAACTTGCACGCCTACGCTAACAGGATATTGGAAAACCTTTTCGAGGCAGGCGAGATAAGATAAGAGTGGTTGAAAAAGCCGAGTTTATTGAAAGAAACGAGTACTTTGAACCCATTTTTAACGCCGTAACGGCCACGCAGATCGTTTTTCAACAGATTGCTAATTAAGAAACTTCCTTCAAGAGGGTTGAAGCCGTGATCGTTGTGCTGCCTGATAACTTCTAGCGGCCCATTCTACGAGTTCGTCAGGGTCATCTAATGCGGACTCCGGTGCCCGGCGATAGGACATTTTTAGACGTCTCCCTTGCTTTTCATAGCCAAAATACGGCAACTCCAACTCATCAAAATATACCTCGATTTGCATATCCGTTTTCAAAAACAGTTCATCATTCACGACTAACCCAAACATTCGATCATTGAGATAAATACCAAAACCGCCGAACATTGCCCGTGCTCGCACCCTTCCCAGTCCTTGGAGACTTTCAACCAAGTATTCTACAAATTCGCTTTGTTTAGGCATTGATTGAGAACTCCTTCCGACTAACTTCGGCGCCCAATATGTCGTTCCCAGGTTTCCCTTTTCTTCTTCTCACTTTTACGCAATAGCACATAGGTGGCACCGGTGCCGCCATGATGTTTTTGTGCGCTGTGGAAGGCGAGCACATCCTCCATTTGTGGCAACCAGGTAGCAATACAGCTTTTCAACTTAGCCGGTTCTGGACGCCCATCCCCTTTGCCATGGGTGATCAGGCCACATCGGATATCGTATGCGATGCTGTCTCTAACAAAAGCTGTCAGCGACTGTAACGCCTGCTCAACGGTTAAATGATGCATGTCCAGCCGCGCTTCAATTTGATATTGCCCTAACCGCAGCTTGCGGAACACGCCATGCTGAACGCCCGGACGCTGAAAACTCAATATTGCTCCAGGAGCTACCTTTTCAATCATGTCAACTGAGAGGGGTGCTTTTAAATCCGTATTCGTCATTTGCGCAGCACGGCGGCGCGCCTGTAACCCAGGAGTATCCTCGCGCTTATTCTTAAGCGCCACTTTCGCCCCCGAACTTAGCGGTTGCACATTGTCCATTTCCGCTTTAAATATATCGGTGTCTTTTTCGTTCACCTGAGCCCCTGTTTTATTACGCAAATTCTGGATTAATCTAGACAGAGTACTGGCACTTCGCGTTATACTTCTGAGCTTTAGACGAGATTATAAAACAAACCGATGACTAAAATATTGACTATCGCCATATTCGCCTTATTAACACTCTCGGCCTGTGGCCAGAAGGGAGACCTTTATTTGCCGCAATCCAGTGATTCCTCTGAATATCATAACAATCAATAAGCCTGGCCATGGATCACTTTAATTTTCGCGACGGCGAACTCTATGCCGAAAACCTGCCTGTCACAAAAATAGCGCAACAGGTTGGAACGCCCTGTTACATCTATTCTCGTGCGACACTCGAACGTCATTATCAGGCTTATGAGCAGGCCTGTGCATCGCTGCCTCACCTTATTTGCTATGCGGTAAAGGCTAACGCTAACCTTGGCATATTAAATCTTCTGGCACGCCTTGGTTCCGGATTTGATATTGTCTCGGTTGGTGAGTTGGAGAGAGTACTGGCCGCAGGAGGGGATCCCAGCAAGGTCGTTTTTTCAGGCGTCGGCAAACAGGTCCACGAAATTCGCCGTGCCTTAGAAGTGGGTGTTTATTGTTTTAATGTCGAGTCAGAAACTGAATTGGTTTTAATTAACCATATTGCGTCATCACTAAATCGGAAAGCCTCTATTTCGTTACGGGTCAATCCAGACGTCGATGCAGATACTCATCCCTATATATCCACCGGATTAAAAGAAAACAAATTTGGTATCGATATTACCAAAGCGCTGGAAGTGTACAAGCTGGCTGCAACCCTACCCTATCTTGATATCAAAGGGGTGGATTGTCACATCGGTAGCCAACTGACGAAACTACAACCCTTTTTAGATGCACTGGATCGTGTACTCTTGCTGGTAGATCAGTTGGCAACGCAAGGAATTCGATTAAAGCATTTGGATCTAGGGGGTGGGTTGGGCGTCCCTTATCGCGAAGAAACACCGCCCCACCCGAGTGAATACGCTGCGGCAATTGTCGCAAAACTTGCGGGCCGTGAATTGACCCTGATCTTCGAACCTGGCCGATCAATTATAGCCAATGCAGGCATCCTGGTTACCGATGTGATTTTACTCAAAACGAATCAGGATAAAAATTTTGCTGTGGTGGATGCGGCAATGAATGACCTATTGCGCCCCGCCCTTTATAGCGCTTGGCAGCAAATTGTGCCCGTAAAAATGCGCGAGGGCGCAACCCGATGCTATGACATCGTGGGACCTATTTGTGAAACCGGTGATTTTTTAGGAAAAGACCGGGAATTGTGCATTGAACCTGGTGATTTATTGGCAGTTCGATCCGCCGGCGCCTACGGCTTCAGCATGAGCTCCAACTATAATTCTCGCAATCGTGCGGCTGAAGTAATCGTTGATAATGATACATTTCATCTGGTTCGAAAACGTGAAACGGTAGCCGATCAAATCGCTCTCGAATCGATATTACCGGACTAAGTAGATTTTATGCTCGTGAAATTCACCAAAATGCATGGTTGCGGTAATGACTTTATGGTTGTTGACCTGGTAAGTCAGTATCTGAAAATTCGTCCTCAACTCATTCGCAAGTGGGCCGATCGTCATACTGGCGTTGGTTTCGATCAATTTCTTTTGGTGGAGCCACCCCGCATACCCGAGGCAGATTTTCGTTATCGTATTTTCAATTCCGATGGCGACGAAGTAGAGCAGTGCGGCAACGGCGCGCGTTGCTTTGCCCGATTTGTGCGCGATAATAAGCTGACACAAAAATCCCATTTGATGGTGGAAACCAAGGCGGGACTTATCGAATTGAATATTATCGATAAGCATCAAGTAATGGTTGATATGGGTGAACCACGACTGGAGCCGGCAGACATCCCTTTTCTTGCCGAGCAACAGTCAACTAGCTATGAATTGCTAGTAAAAGAAAATCACCTGGATATTAGCGTTATTTCCATGGGTAATCCGCATGCCGTCTGCTTAGTGGATGATGTGGATTTGGCACCCGTAGAATCACTTGGCCCTTGCATTGAAAAACATGAACGCTTTCCGAATAGGGTTAATGCTGGCTTTATGCAGGTATTAGCGCGCAACGAAATTCGTTTACGCGTTTATGAACGTGGAGCTGGAGAAACCCTGGCCTGCGGTTCCGGGGCCTGTGCGGCGGTTGTTGCCGGCATTATCCGTGGTCTATTGGATCATGAGGTTGTTGTGCACCTACGCGGCGGCACACTGACTATTCAATGGCCAGGACCGGGCAATAGCGTCAAGATGACCGGCCCCTGCAAAAAAGTTTTTGAAGGACGCATTTTCATATGACCGAAGTAACCAAGAGCAAACCCACAAAAGTAGATCCCACTATTCAAATTACCGCAGATCAAGTCAGCGATTACTTGTTGCAGCATCCGGATTTCTTCGAAGAAAATATTCCTGTTTTGATGAATCTATCGGTTCCACACACCGAAACAGGCGAAAGCATTTCTCTAATCGAACGGCAGGTGATTTCACTCAGAGCCGAAAACAAACGTCTCACTCAGCAGCTGAGTGAATTAATCAATCATGCCCGAACCAATGATCATTTATTTGAAAAAGCAAAGTTATTAATTCTGGAGCTTATTTCCACCAACCAGTTAGATGAAGTGAGAGAACTCGCGGAGCAATCGATGCAAAGGGATTTTGGCAGCATGTGCTGCCACTTTTGGTTAGTCTCCGAGCACCCTACTGACTTAGACAAACGACTTATCTGTGCCGCGGACGCCAGTAGCCATCTCCAACGTCTTGTCAAAGAAAATAAACCGTACTGTGGCTTACTGAAAGCGGAGGAAAGCGCATTATTATTTGGCCACAAATCTCTCCAAGTTGGTTCCGCTGCGATCCTGCCACTCTATGCCGGCCACTCATTAATCGCTATTCTTGCCATTGCCAATGAAGATAAAAATTATTAGCGTGATAACATGAGTACCTTATTACTCCGATATATCGGCGAGGTAATGACGCGTATTCTTCAGCAGCACCCCGGAGAAACACGCTAAGGAACAAGGGCTTGACACCAATTCATGCATATTAAAGCCATTACCTTCGATCTGGATAATACGCTTTGGCATGTTGACGACGCCATTCGAGTAGCCGAACAAAATACTTTTTCTTATCTGACCACCCATTGCCCGGAAGTTGCACAGCATCACAGTATTCACTCCTTGCGCCAGCTGATGCATAAATTGCTCCAACTACAACCCGAACTCAATCATCAAATAAGTCAGCTACGGAAAATGGCACTGATGAAAGTCATTGTACAAAGTGGCTATTCTGGAATTATGGCACAACAGGTTGCCGAAGAAGCCTTCGCCATTTTTCTTCAAGGAAGACATCAAGTTACTCTGTTTAACCATGCCCTGGACATTTTAAATCTGTTAAATCAAGACTACCAATTAGGCGTTCTCACGAACGGTAATGCGGATATCCGCCGTTTGCCCGTCCACCCCTATTTTGATTTTGCGTTTTCTGCCGAAGAGTGCATGAGCCGCAAACCCGAGTCGCCGCTGTTTCAGGCTGCTCTGGAGTTCACAGGGCTTAGTCCTTCCGAATGTATTCATGTGGGGGATCATCATGAGCAGGATATTTTTGGCGCACAGCAGATGGGCTTTTATACCGTCTGGATAAATATTGACCATAGGAAATGGCCGGGGGGTACAAGAGCAACGGCGGAAATTAATTGCTTGAGCCAATTACCTAATGCAATTGCGGCAATTGAACGGATCGCACTGGACAACGTTTCCTAGGCTCAAGTCAACCGTTGAAAAATCAAATCCCGAACCTCATGACCCAGGCGTTCACCACGTATTTCAAATTTCGTCGACGGCCGGTAATCGGGCTTTTCAGAAAACTGGTTCTGACCCGCCCTATTCTCCCAACCAGGCTCATTTGAGAGAACCTGCATCATATGCTCCGCGTAGTTTTCCCAATCAGTGGCGGCATGAAAAATACCACCCAATTTCACTTTCGTGCGGACTAACCCTATAAACTCCGACTGTACGATACGTCTCTTGTGATGCTTTTTCTTTGGCCATGGATCAGGGAAAAATAGCTGCACACGGTCCAGGCTGGCATCTGGGATACAGTCCCTTAGTACTTCAATTGCATCCTCCGCAAAAACCCGAATATTGGTTAATTCTTTCTCCGCCGCTAACCGTAACAGCCTCCCGACACCCGGGCGATGCACTTCAATACCAATAAAATTAATGTCCGGCGCCGCCTGCGCCATCGCTATCAGAGAATCCCCCATTCCGAAACCAATTTCTAATACTGTTGGGGCGGATCGTCCAAACAAGGCATCTCCATCAATCATCCCCTGTTCAATAGTGAGCCCGAACTGAGACCACAGCTTTTCGTAGGCGATTTTCTGACTCGGTGTCATGCGACCCATTCGCAAGACAAAACTACGAATCGTACGTTTATTGGAGACTTCTTCCAGCATCTTTACGTCCGTCATTAAGCGATTTTAGCAAGTGCGTACGAAAGTAATAGCCATCCAACAATAAAAGCGGCACCTCCGAGGGGCGTAATCGGACCAAAGAGTTTTATCTGCGTTAGCGCCAAGGCATATAGACTGCCGCTGAAGAGAAAGATGCCTACAACAAACAACAGGCCACTCCACTTCAGTAGATTGCTCGCAGGATAGATATGCACTAATAACCCCACCATCAATAGCGCAAGGGCATGATACATCTGATATTGGGTGCCCGTTTCAAAGGCATTGAGTAGATTTTCGGGTAATCTGCTACGCAGTGCATGGGCACCAAAAGCGCCGAAGATAACGGCTAATCCTGCGCTAAGCGCGCCGAATAAAAGAAATAGTTTACTCATTGGGATAAATTGCCATCTCGTACAACAAAAAAGCCGCTGGATTTAATTCTCCAGCGGCTTTTTTATTAAATAGGTTTCTTAAGCTTCCATTGCCACTTTAATTTTTTTCATGGCATTTTTTTCCAATTGCCGAATACGTTCAGCAGAAACATCATACTTTTCCGCCAAATCATGCAATGTTGCTTTGTTATCCGATAGCCAGCGTAGATTTAAAATATCGATACTACGATCATCCAACTGTGACATCGCTTCAGTTAGGCGCCGATGTGAATCTTCGGCCCAGTCCTGAGCCTCTAGCTGCATAACCGGATCGAGTGATCGATCCTCTAAAAAATTAACGGGTGCCTGATAGGCTGTTTCATCGTCCTCATCTGTGGGTGCATCAAAAGAGGCATCATGCGCGCTTAAGCGGCTTTCCATCTCCCGGACCACTTTCGCTTCTACACCAAGGTCCTTCGCTACTGCATGAACTTCATCATTGGTTAACCAAGCCAATGTTTTCTTTGCGCTTCGCAAATTAAAAAATAATTTACGTTGCGCCTTCGTCGTGGCAACCTTGACGATACGCCAGTTACGTAAGATAAATTCATGCATCTCCGCTTTAATCCAGTGCACGGCGAAAGATACCAGTCGCACACCTTTTTCAGGGTTAAAACGTTTAACGGCTTTCATCAAGCCAACATTCCCTTCTTGGATAAGGTCAGCCTGAGAGAGCCCATAACCCGAGTAGCTCTTGGCAATATGTACGACAAAACGTAGGTGAGACATAATTAAAAGTCGCGCCGCTTCCAGATCTTCCTGGTAATACAGGCGTTCACCCAGTTCCCGCTCTTGCTCTACTGTCAAAACCGGAATACTGGACACTGCCGTTATATAAGCCCCAAGGTTGCGGCCCGGCGTGACATTATCCAAAGTTTGTAAGTAGTTCATCAAGTTGCTCCAGAGATAAGGGGAGAAATACTAACATCGATTGCTAAGAGTGCCAAGCACCTTAAAAAGTTCCTTTTATTACCTTTAAGCATATAAAAAATGTTTTGATCGCAAATAAGTCTTATCTTGGTTCAATATCACTCAAGTGCCGACCTACCGCAACCCATGCACCCAACCATCCCAATATAGCGCTAATGCCGAGCAATGCCAGTGTCTGTATCACTCCCAATCCTGTCAACTGGAAACTGCTGCCATAAGCCGCCACGACCTCGGCAACCGGTTTGTGCAGCCAATACATCACCAAACTAATCAGCACCCAGGCAAGCACTCCACCACCCACGCCAAACCAAACCCCTGTATAGAGGAAGGGGCGGCGGACAAAAGCATTGGTGCCACCCACCAGTTTTATGACAACAATCTCAGCACGTCGCGCCTCAATCGCCAGTCGAATGGTATTCCCTATCACTAGGAGTACTGCCAGGGAAAGCAACAACCCAATCATAAATGCCGCTTGCTGCCCTAACATCATGATACCAAGAAGCCGTTCCACCCATTGCAGGTCCAATTTCGCCTGATCCACTTCCGGCATCATCTCCAGCTCGCTCACCAATGATTTGGTTGACAACAAAGCGTTCGATTCCGTTTTCGGGAAAACCACAATGACCGCAGGCAGTGGGTTTTCATTCAAATATTGCAACGCATCTCCAAACCCGGATAGTTCGCGAAATTCATCCAGAGCTTGATCAGAGGCGATATATTTAATTTTCATTACAGACTGATGCTGCTTTAATTTTTCGCTAAGCTGGCGCCCCTGTTCATCGGTAATATCTCCCTTTAAATAAACTGAGATTTGAACCGCCCTTTCCCAACCAACACTGAGTTGCTCAGCATTTTGCAAAAAGAGGAATAAACCCACAGGCAAGGCTAAGGCAATTGCAATGACTGCCCATGTCATTGCGCTGGAAAGAGGTGTATCCAGCAGCCTTTTTAGGCTTAGCAAAGCAACCTCTCGGTGATTATTCAGATAACCCCGGAAACGATCAGTAAGACTAATTTCCTTCTGTGTAGCCCCCCCCTCATTAAATCGCCTCTCAAGGTGCGTCGGCAGTTTTTGCGGGGGAACTTTGCGTCTGTCCTTATTCTTTTTGAATAGCATTTCAGCGACCGTCATTGATTAAACGCCCTTTTTGTAAGGTCAAAATCCGGTGATTTAAGCGGGCAATCAGTGAAAGATCATGGGTCGCTACCAACACAGTAACGCCCACCTGGTTAAACTGTTCAAACAATCGCATGATTTCGGCGGAGAGTTTGGGATCGAGATTACCAGTCGGCTCATCTGCCAAAATCAAGTCAGGCTTGTTCACTACAGCGCGCGCAATACCTACCCTTTGTTGCTCTCCTCCTGACAGCGCCATAGGATTTAACTTCTCTTTACTTAACAATCCCACCTTGTCCAAGGCAGCGCGCACCCGTCGGCCTATATCTCTTTTCTGGGCACCCGCGATCACCATCGGTAGAGCAACATTATCAAACACCGAACGATCAAATAACAATTGATGATCCTGAAAGACCAAACCAATTTTACGTCGGTAATAGGGAATTTGTCGGCGTCGGATCCGATTTAGGTTTTGACCGCCAACCATCACCTGGCCTCGCGTACAACGATCCATTAGCAATAATAGCTTTAACAGCGTGCTTTTTCCTGCCCCCGAATGACCGGTAAGAAAG
Source organism: Pseudomonadales bacterium (assembly GCA_021736745.1). Lineage (GTDB taxonomy): Bacteria > Pseudomonadota > Gammaproteobacteria > Pseudomonadales > IMCC2047 > JAJFKB01. Next base: position 4,428 of record JAIPFG010000018.1, on the reverse strand, counting down.
GCCATTTCTCCCGCTGACATGGTAAAGTTAACTTGGTTAAGGGCATCATAACCACTTTCGTAACGCTTGCTGACATTATCAAATATAATCATAGTCCCCGTACCATAATTCCTGACAGCATCAAAAGTTCACTCTCTTTTATGCGGCGTGCGACGAAAGCAATGTCAAAGTCACGCTCTAATCAAATAGCGCCGCCACAAACTGATTGGCATCGAAGGGTCTCAGGTCATCAATTTTTTCACCGACGCCAATAAAACGAATAGGCAGGTGCATTTGCTTGGCAACCGCGAAGATCACCCCTCCCTTTGCCGTACCATCCAATTTAGTTATTGTTATTCCGGTGACCCCAACTGCTTCATTGAACAGTTTCGCCTGACTTAGAGCATTCTGCCCAGTACCCGCGTCCAACACCAACATCACTTCGTGTGGTGCCTGCTCATCAAGTTTTGCCATCACTCGTTTGACCTTAGTCAGCTCAGCCATCAAATTTTCTTTATTTTGCAAGCGTCCCGCTGTATCCGCAATTAATACATCGATACCGCGTGCACGGGCAGACTCCAATGCATCATATATCACAGAAGCGCTATCGGCACCTGTGTGTTGCGCCACCACCGGAACGTCATTACGCCGTCCCCATTCTTCCAGTTGCTCCACAGCAGCCGCCCGAAATGTATCTCCTGCGGCCAGCATCACCTTGAGCCCTTCACTTTGGAATCGCTTTGCCAACTTGCCGATAGTCGTGGTTTTACCCGCACCATTAACGCCTACCATCAGCACAACAAAGGGGCTGCTTCGTTGACCTACCTCAAGTGGCTGAGAGCAAGGAGTGAGCAGGTCGGTCAATTCTTTTTTCAACGCCTGATAGAGTGCGTCCGGATCGGTTAAGTCAGTTCGTTTGAGTGATTCAGTCAGAGCACTTATGATGTGTCTTGTTGCCTCTACCCCCACATCCGCCATCAAAAGTTGGGCTTCAATCTCTTCCAACACCTCTTCGTCGATGGCCTTTCGCCCCAATACGAGACCTGCTAGCCCTTCAACAAGATTATTATGCGTTCGCTTTAGCCCCAGTTTCATCCTGGCAAAAACTGATTCTGGCGAACTCTCCTCAGCCGGCAGCTCAGGCACCTTTACCAAAGGTTCAGCTTCACGCTCTACAGTGACAGGAGAGTTATTCTGTAAAACAGGTGCTATTTTTTTCTCGGCAAGACACGGTTGCGCGGATACTGAAGGTTTGTCATCAACCGTATCGCTCAACCGTTTACTGTTAGCAGGCTTGCGATGTCTTCTTGCGCTAAGATCCAATGCCCATAAAAGTATCAGAAAAGCCAGTAACGCTAGCCCTATGTAGTCAATTATTTCAGTCAACGAGAATCTCCATACTTCATTCAAACCTGCCCAACCCACCAGCGGATAAAAGGCGTCATTTATTGATACCGCAAACAGCGATCTCACTGTAGCGCTAGCTAAAAATGGGCTATCCTACCACCTGCTGAGGACGAACTAAACAATCTCTGCGGAGAGTCGCATCATGACAAACAAACAACCACGTTTTAATCGGCGTTTTTTGACTATTTTGATGATGATAACGGCGGCCGCCATTATCATTCTTTCGCGCTTACAGCCTCCGCCCCAGAAACCTGTGCCGGAAGCACCACAACCGCCTGCTACCGGGACATATCAACCTTGATGCCACGCACACATAAAGCACGCCACATCTCTCCTAGAAAAAACAACCGGTTACGCATCATCGGGGGGAAATGGCGCGGACGTAAACTGGCTTTTCCTGACCTCCCTGGTCTAAGGCCAACACCAGACCGTGTACGCGAAACCCTTTTTAATTGGCTAACCCCTGTGATTCATGGCGCCCGTTGTCTGGATCTATTCGCCGGTAGTGGCGCACTGAGCCTGGAAGCCTTATCCCGTGGTGCCGGCCACGCCACATTGATTGACCGAGCGCCAAAAGTGATCACACAATTAGGCCAACACCTCGTAACCCTGAAGTGTCAATCGGCTCAGCTGGTTCAGAAAGATGCATTACAATGGCTGGAACAGCTAACCCCATCTCAAATTGAACCTTATAATATTATTTTTTTGGATCCACCTTTCCAGCAAAGTTTGATTGAACCGAGCTGTAATCTATTACTTGAGAAAAACCTGTTGAAGCCAAAGGCGATGATTTACATTGAAGTCGAAGCTTCGACTCAGTTTACCATTCCCAGCAGCTGGCAAATTTTTCGTGAAACCATCGCCGGGCAAGTTGCGAGCTATTTGTGCTCGATCAAATAAATAAAACAACCACCCCCCTTTCTTTCACAAGAATTGAGCATTACCCTTGAATTAGGTACCATCGCCAACTTCGCTTGCCATAAGCCTCAAATAGAATTGCATTATGACAAAAACAGCTATTTATCCAGGCACATTCGATCCCATTACTAATGGTCATACCGACTTAGTGGAACGCGCGGCAAAACTCTTTGACCGTATTATTGTCGCTATTGCCTCTAGCACTAAAAAGGGCCCCTTGCTCTCCCTCGATAAACGAGTGGAGTTGGCTCAACAGGTTTTATCACATCTGGATAATGTCGAGGTTTGCAGTTTTAACATTCTTTTCACCCGTTTCGCCAAACAACGTAACTCCACTATCGTCATTCGTGGACTCAGGGCAGTGTCAGATTTTGAATTTGAATTTCAATTAGCCAACATGAATCGCGCCCAATATCCCGAGCTTGAAAGCGTCTTCATGACACCCTCTGAAAAATACTCCTATATTTCTTCGACTCTGATCCGAGAAATAGCTTCTCTCGATGGTGACGTTTCCCAATTCGTTCATCCTCTCGTCGCTCAGGCGCTCAAAGAGCACTTCAAATAGGCCCCCTATGGCATTAATGATTACTGCCGAGTGCATTAATTGCGATGTGTGCGAACCGGAATGCCCAAATAACGCGATTTATCCCGGTGAAGAAATTTATATTATTGATCCTCAGCGATGTACCGAATGTGTTGGGCATTACGATGACCCTCAGTGCGTTGAGGTTTGTCCGGTTGACTGCATTCCACTCAATCCTGCCTACCCTGAATCACGTAGCGAATTAATGGCCAAGTATCAAAAAATTTCAGCGGAATCTTAGTGCTGACAATGCCAACAGTAGACCGTAGTGCGTTGACCAAGCCGAATTTCTCGCAAGGGTAAATTACAAACCTGACAAGCCATCCCTCCTCGACCATAAACCTTAAGTGACTGCTTAAAATATCCTGGCTTGCCATCGCCACCGACAAAATCACGGAGTGTCGTTCCGCCCTGCGCAATGGCTTGCTCCAGGACTGTTTTAATGACTTCTGCTAAATGACGATAGCGTAATAAACTGATACGTCCCGCTGCCCTTTTTGGATGTATTCCAGCCGTAAAAAGCGCTTCACAGGCATAAATGTTCCCCACACCGACAACCACATGACCATCCATAATAAAAGACTTTACCGCACAGGTGCGTTGTCGTGACTGCCGATACAAATAGTCGCCGTCAAATTCTGGTTGTAACGGTTCAGGACCCAGTGCGCTTAACAGGCTATGCTGCATCGGGTCCTGCTCAGTCCAAAGAATTGCGCCGAAACGTCGAGGGTCCGTATAACGTAATACTTGCCCAGACCCTAACATGATATCCAAGTGGTCGTGTGCCCCAACGGATGCCACATCACTGACCAACCGTAAACTGCCCGACATTCCTAAGTGAACTAACAGTGTGCCTGCACTCATCTCAAATAAAAGATATTTACCGCGACGAGTCAGCGCAAGTACTTGCTGGCCCTTAAGCAAACCATTCAGGTCATCGGGTATTGGCCAGCGCAACTGCCTGTGCCGAACCCGCACCCCTGAGATGAATTGCCCTACCACATAAGGCTCGATACCTCGGCGCGTTGTTTCTACCTCAGGCAATTCAGGCATGCTTTGAAACTCTCAAAAGACAGACAAAAAAAAGGCGTTATTATACTTCGCGTACCCATTTAAAATAACGGTTACGCCTGCATAAACGCCGGGTGAATTTAATCTTTGTCCGAGTCGGACTTTTCTTCAGGTTGAGAGGTAGTTTTTGGTTCTATCGAACCGAAAGCCTTATCAAGTGCTTCATCCGATGTGTCGCACTCTAATTCTTTCGCTATATTCTCGAATTTATCTTTTTCTTGCTTATCTTCATTCATATCTGCATATCCCAACAATATTGACGCGGGTTGAATAAAATGTGAATCAGTTTGGCAGCTCTATTAACTCATTGATTTTCAACACTTATAACAAAATTTCTACAGCTGGCTAACTAATTTACCTTTTCTTCTCACTTCCGTTATTCGTGCAGCATAACATTTTCTCAGTCGAAAATTGCATTTTTTGCTTTGCTCATATAGTATATGAGCCTAGAAATAAAAGACCCTCGACCT
>JAIPFG010000017.1 GCA_021736745.1 Pseudomonadales bacterium | reverse complement strand
CTTTTCCAATGAAGCGGGACTGGGGAGTGCGCCTATCGCACACGCTGCAGCCAGAACCAATGACCCGGTACGGCAGGGGGTGGTTGCTATGCTGGGTACCTTCATTGACACCATTTGCGTCTGTAGCATTACCGGGCTTGCGATTATTGTAACGGGGGTTTGGGATAACGGGATGAATGGCGCGCCGTTAACGACGGAAGCCTTTAGTTTAGGTATGCCAGGTGGTGAGTATGTGGTCAGTATTGGACTGGCGCTATTTGCTTTTACCACCATGCTGGGGTGGAGCGTTTACGGGGAGCGTTGTGCCGAATATTTATTTGGCGTGAAGGCCATCTTACCCTTTCGACTTCTCTGGATTACGGCTATTCCACTGGGTGCGATGGCACAATTGGGCTTGGTGTGGGCGATTGCCGATGCATTGAATGCATTAATGGCGATTCCAAATCTGATTGCCTTAGTGTTGTTGAGTCCACTGGTGTTTCGGCTATCGAAAGAATATTTTGCGAAACAAGGCAAAGCATCAATAACAGAATAAGTCGGTTCTAGTGGGCGGTGTAAGATCGAATTGTCCGAACCACTTCTTCCAATACTTCCTGGGTTGGCAATGCGCCACAGGGAATGGTGATATCGGCGTATTGTCGATATAACCGGCAGCGTTCCTCAAACAGGTCGGGAAAACTTTGGTTAGGGTGACGGGCGATGCCGCGGCTTTCATAGTTGTGAATCCGGCGCGTCAGCTGGCGCAATGGAACATCCAAAAAAACCACAAGGCCTTGTCTTTTAAGGTGTGCCATGCCCTCCTCGCTATAAACCGCACTTCCGCCTGTTGCCACGACTTTGCCGTGGCAATCGGTGCTCAGCAATACCTGTTCTTCGATATCGCGCAGCCTGAGATAGTTTGATTCATCCATTATTTCCTGCAGCGTTTTCCCTTCGCGAACCTGAATAACGACATCGGTATCCAGAAAGTCGAGGCCGAGCTCTTTGGCGAGCAAAATACCAATGGTGCTTTTCCCGGCACCGGGCATGCCGATCAGAATAATACTTGTAGGTTGATGATGGGCCATAGGAGGTTAGCTCATACTGGTTTTGACAAATTCCACCAAACGGGTGATCGCATCATTTGTGTTCTTGTTTTGATAGTTTAGGCTAACACCAATTTTGCCCAGTTTGGGAAATTTATCCGAAGGTTTAATGATTTGTAAATTATCTGGCACCGTGCTTTTAGCCAGTACGGTGACACCAAGCCCCTCTTCAATCGCCGCCTGAATACCGGTCAAATCGGGAATAGTGTAAACAATGCGCCAGGGTTGGTGAATCTTCTTCAATGCGTTAATGCCACGGTGGCGATAGATGCAGCCCTCAGGCGCCGCAATCAAGGGTACCGTTGGCAATAGATGTGCCTGATGATCGGTGCTGGTCACCCAAACCAATTCTTCCACTTTAATGAGATCGCTACGTTTCGCGTTGGGGTTATCATGTAGGGCCAGTACCAGATCAAAGTGTTGACCCGATTTGGGATTAAGCAGATTTTTGCTGAGATCGCAGGTCACTTCAAGCGTTACGCTGGGGTAGGACTGAGCAAAACGTCCAACAATTTTAGGCAGTAAGGCGGTGGCGAACTCGCTGGGAATACCAAAATGGATGCGGCCACTGACCATCGGCTTAATAAACTGGGCCAAGGCTTCATCGTTCAAAGCCAGAATCTTTTTCGCATAATCAAATAACTGGCGACCGGCAAGGGTTAAGTCCAGTTGTTGCCCGCTGCGCTTTAACAGCGGTGAGCCGACCATCTCTTCCAGGCGCTTTATCTGTAAGCTGATCGCGGGTTGAGAGCGCCCGAGCAGTTCGCCAGCTTGAGTAAACCCGCGCAGCTCAGCCACGGTGACGAAGGATCTCAGGACATCCATTGGGAGATTTTTCATGACGTTCTTTCTATTTGTAATATAAATGGGCGCATTTTTATTATTAATTTAACAAATTGTTAACAAGGCTATAGGATAACCCTCTTTTGCGTCAAGTTTGGACTTCCCAAACGACCATAAATTTTACTGCGGTAGGAATAAAGCATGAGCGCTGATGACACCAACGCCAACGAGAAATTGGCCCGTACCCCTCTGTATGATTTACACCTTGAACTGGGTGGGAAAATGGTATCCTTCGCGGGTTATGAAATGCCCGTGCAGTATAAAGGTATGGGTATCATCAAGGAACATTTACACACACGCGCACAGGCTGGATTATTTGATGTATCCCATATGGGGCAGCTGATTTTAAGCGGTGACCGAGTTGCTCAATCACTGGAAAAACTGGTGCCAGTCGATGTGGAAGCGTTAGGCCTGAATAAGCAAACCTATGCGCTTTTTACAAACGAATCCGGCGGTATTCTGGATGATCTGATTATTACGAAGTGGAGTGAAAATCAACTTTTTGTCGTCATCAATGCGGCCTGTAAAACGCAGGATATTGCTCATCTGCGGGCCAACCTCGGTGCTGATATTCATTTGGAGCCTTTGCTTGATCATGCCTTGCTGGCATTACAGGGGCCAGAAGCGAAGAACATCATGGCTGAACTGGCGCCGCAAACCGCAGAGCTGGTTTTTATGAGTGGCTGCGCGGTGAGTATCGACGGTGTGGAAACCTATGTGACACGTTCCGGTTATACCGGCGAAGACGGCTTTGAAATTTCGCTTCCGGCACAACATGCTGATAAAATTGCGCGACGCATTTTATCCTTTGAGCAGGCGGCTGCTATTGGCCTGGGCGCGCGCGATTCGTTGCGTTTAGAAGCCGGATTGTGTCTCTATGGCCATGACCTCAACAGCCAAACCAGTCCTATTGAAGCAGCTTTGAATTGGTCTATTTCCAAGTCGCGCCGGACCGGCGGTGACAAGGCCGGTGGGTTTATGGGGGCGCAGGTGATTTTGTCGCAAATGGCCGGTGGCGTAACGAGGAAGCGAGTTGGTTTACAGGTTGAGGGAAGAGTTCCGGTACGAGAAGGTGCGAAATTAATGGATCGGGCAGGCAATTTGGTTGGCGCGGTAACCAGTGGGGGGTTCGGGCCTACGCTGGCAGCACCGATTGCCATGGGCTATGTGGCCATCGAGCAGGCGCAAATCGGGACAGAGTTGAATGCGGAGGTCCGTGATAAGTTAATTCCGGTGCAGGTGACAAAAATGCCATTTGTCCCGCAGCGTTATTTCCGGGGTTAAAGATCGAATATACAAATTTGGCAAGCTTTCTGTAGGCTTCCCATCAAGAACCATCAGATAACTATCGTTAGAGGACAAAAATAATGAGCACACTTAAGTACACTAAATCACATGAGTGGATATCAGTGGAAGGTGATATGGTCACCATCGGTATTACCGACTACGCGCAGGAACAACTGGGAGATGTGGTATTCGTTGATTTACCAGAGGAAGGTCGTGAGTTAGCCGAAGGGGAAGAAGCCGCGGTGATTGAATCTGTGAAAGCAGCGGGAGAAATTAATTCTCCGGTGACGGGCACGGTTGTTGCCATTAACGAGGTGTTGACCGATGCCCCGGATACCGTGAATCAAGATCCAACTGGCGCCGGATGGTTTTTTAAAGTGCGGATCGATGCGCCTATTGATGACAGTGAATGGTTGGATGAGCCCGCCTACAACACTTACGTAGAAGATGAGTGTTAATTAATTGGCCATAAAAATGAACCAGTACCAGTAGGAGTCTTGTTGAGACTGAATGAGCATTCGCGCCTTCTTTAATTCTTGCTCAATAGGTTTTCATACAACGCTTGCAGGTCTCCGTTTTCAATTTAGTTTTCAATGGATAGGTCGTATTAATGTCGCAACAAGGGTGCAGTCTGACTGAGCTTGAACCAAACGATGAATTTATCGCTCGTCACATAGGGCCGAACAAACATGACCAGCAGAAAATGCTGGAACAGTTGGGCCTGAATAATATGCAGGCTTTGATCGAACAGGTGGTGCCCGCTACCATCTATTCGGATGAATCGCTGGCGATAGAAACCGGTTGCTCAGAACAGGAAGCGCTCGCTTATTTGAAGTCGGTGGCCAGCAAAAATAAGCAGTATCAATCCCTGATCGGTCAGGGTTATTACAATTGTTATACGCCCAACGTGATTTTGCGAAATATCCTGGAAAATCCGGGCTGGTATACCGCTTATACGCCCTACCAACCTGAAATATCGCAAGGTCGTCTGGAGGCATTGCTGAATTTTCAGACCCTGATTTCCGATCTGACCGGCATGGATCTGGCGAATTCATCGTTGTTGGACGAAGCCACGGCAGCGGCTGAAGCAATGACACTTTGCCAGCGCATCAGTAAATCAAAAAGTAATGTCTTTTTTGTTTCCCAGGACTGTTTTCCGCAGACCATCGAGGTAGTGAAAACTCGGGCTAAACCGATTGGTATTGATGTGCTCGTCGGTGATCATCGGACAGACCTGGCCACGCTCGATTGTTTTGGGGTCTTGCTGCAATACCCGGCCGCATCCGGTGAAATATATGATTACCAAAAGGCTATCGAACAAGCCCACGCCAAGAAAGCCCTCGTAGTGATGGCGGCAGATTTGCTCAGCCTCCTGTTGTTGAAATCCCCTGGAGAGCTTGGTGCTGATGTTGCCATCGGTTCAAGTCAGCGTTTCGGTGTGCCCCTGGGATTTGGTGGCCCACATGCTGGTTATATGGCGACGAAAGAGGCGTTTAAACGTGCTCTGCCGGGACGAATTGTCGGCCTATCCATCGATAGTCAGGGGCAGCCCGCTTATCGCCTTGCGCTGCAAACACGTGAACAGCATATCCGTCGTGAAAAAGCGACGAGCAATATCTGTACGGCGCAGGTTTTGTTGGCGGTCATGGCGAGCATGTATGCGGTCTATCATGGTCCGCAGGGATTAACCCGCATTGCCCAAAGAGTCAACCGGCTCACACAGATTCTCGCTCAGGGGTTGACCCGGCTGGGCTATACACTTTCCACGAAGACCTTTTTTGATACGTTAGTCATACAGACCGGCAATAGCACGCAAGCCATCCATGAAACGGCGCGCGCCCAGCAAATTAATCTACGTGAAATAGACCAGCGCTGCGTCGGTATTTCTCTGGATGAAACGATCAAGGCTCAGGATGTCGAGCGGTTATGGGCGATATTTGCTTTGGACCAAACGGTTGAATTTGATGTTGCTGAAATGGAAACAGACGTTGAAGCATCCGTGCCTCAAGACTGTCTCCGTACAGATGCCGTGTTGCAGCATGAATGCTTTAATCGCTACCACTCGGAAACCGAGATGATGCGCTATCTGCGTTATCTTGCGGATAAGGATATCGCACTGGACAGAGCCATGATCCCGCTGGGTTCTTGTACCATGAAGCTGAATGCGACGGCGGAAATGATTCCCATCACCTGGCCGGAATTTTCACAAATTCACCCTTTTGTGCCATTGGATCAGGCTGAAGGCTATTTACAGTTAACTACGGAGTTGGAGCAGATGCTCTGTGCAGTGACTGGCTATGACGCTGTATCTCTACAGCCCAATGCCGGCTCGCAAGGTGAGTATGCAGGATTGCTGGCGATTAAGGCTTATCATGAAAGCCGGGGTGAGGGACATCGCAATATTTGTCTGATTCCCAGTTCGGCCCATGGCACTAATCCTGCGTCCGCGCAGATGTGTGATATGAAGGTAGTGGTAGTCAAGTGTGACGAACGGGGCAATGTTGATCTGAACGACCTCGCGGTGAAAGCTGAGCAGCATAGCCAAAATCTGGCCGCTATTATGGTGACCTACCCCTCCACGCATGGTGTGTTTGAGGATCAAATTAAAGAGGTCTGTCGCATCATTCATGAACAGGGCGGCCAGGTTTATATGGATGGCGCCAACCTGAATGCCATGGTGGGCCTGTGTCAGCCAGGGCAGTTCGGCGGTGATGTTTCGCACCTCAACCTCCACAAAACCTTTTGTATACCGCACGGCGGTGGCGGCCCCGGTGTCGGCCCGATTGCGGTTGGTCAGCATTTGGCGAAATTCCTGCCCGGGCACGAGACCCTGCGCAGGAATGGACAGCAACTGGAAGTTGGCCCGGTATCCGCCGCGGCCTGGGGCAGCGCCGGTATTTTGCCCATCAGCTGGATGTACATCAAAATGATGGGTGCCAGCGGACTTCGACAAGCAACGGAGGTCGCGATTCTCAATGCAAACTACTTGACAGCCCGCTTACAGGAGCACTATCCGGTACTCTATACCGGGGTCAAGGGTCGGGTCGCGCACGAATGCATTATTGATCTGCGTCCGCTGAAAGAAAGCAGTGGTATTTCGGTTGATGATGTGGCGAAACGTTTGATCGACTTTGGCTTCCACGCCCCCACCATGTCATTCCCGGTAGCGGGAACGCTAATGATTGAGCCAACCGAAAGTGAATCGCTGGAGGAATTGGATCGCTTCTGTGACGCCATGATCTGCATCCGCGAAGAGATCCGGGCGGTGGAAAGTGGCGAAGCGGATGAGCAGGACAACCCCCTTAAAAATGCACCGCATACCGCCCAGGTGCTGGTGGCCAATGATTGGAATCATGCCTATGGTCGTGAGCAAGGGGCCTACCCTGTACCGAGTTTGAGGGCAAATAAATACTGGTCGCGGGTTGGTCGGGTGGATAATGTCTATGGCGATCGTAATTTGATTTGCTCATGCCCTTCGCTTATGGAATATGAGTAGAAGATGTGTTGTTGGGGCTAGGGAATGAAGTTGGTTAATAGGTACCCTATTTGAAGTTGTTGCGTCGCATCCTAAAAATCAATGACCCTATTGAGTCAAAGGTATACATGCATGTATACCTTTGATGATCTATCTATTTAGGAAAGATTGGTTTACCTATTTGTACGAAACTTCAGCTGATAAATCTACTTCTCCTAGTTCTGGCGGTGCATATGCCTAGAATGAATAGGCCAAATGAGAAGATTGCTATAACATTAGGTTCGGGTACCTCGCAGCATATATCGGAGCCGCCAGTCGCAGTAATAAATAATTGCTCAAAACCATTCGTTTGTCCCGTAATGGCTACGTTAACATTCATAAACCCAACAGCTGAGCCCATCCAATCACCAGACTTGATCGCATTTGACAGTTCCAGGTTAATCGCTGCAAAGGCTACTTCATCAGCCCCCAGGTTCTGGTTAATAGTTGTGCAATTTGAAAGCCCGGTGAAGCTGCAGTCGCCAAACGCCAAGAAAGCCCCAGTGGTGGTATCGACCGAAATAGCACCATGAACAAAAGCCCAGCGAGGGTCCAGAGAAGCGTTTCCTCCCGGTGCGAGATTGGGGTTATACAGCTCATCGCCTTCACTGCCTGCGGCCTCGTTACCAGCACCGATGTTGGTGGGGTCAGCCTCAGGCTCACCGGACGCTAGGTAAGCTGCTTCCGCGGTTCCAGCCCCACAAACACCATTATAGCAACCTAGGTAGAAGGAGGTTAACAAGCTACTACCATCAGTTCCAATAAGATCGACCTTGGCAGATACCAATAGTGATTGACCGTTCAGTAGATTTGGGTCACCACCATTATCCTCGTTAAGGTTAAAGAGAAACGTCAGATTTCCATCGCCGAGAAAGCTTGATAACGCCGCCTGAGAAGCCGACCAACTTGATACGCCATCTGTTTCGCCAGCGCTAAGACCAGTAACTATTGGCCCGTTTTCGGCACTAGATCCTGTTGTCATGAAATTGCCAGTAGGAGGTGGATATGGATAGGCGTCATCACAACTATTAGGGGCGCAAACGTCTTGGTTATTATCCACCTGCCCTGTATTACCGGTGATAACCACCAGCTCATCATGTAGCTGGCCGGGCGAAGACTGTACATTGTATGACTGAACTGTAATTCCAGTACCTAAAACGTCACCCCCACTATCAATCTGTTCCGCTAGGTTGGTTAGATAATTTAGTGAGTAAACAGTAAAATCCTGAAACTCGAGAGAGGTGAGCGGGTCACCTGCAGTCGGTAAGGTGCCGTCCCAGCTATCCAGCATGGCGTGAGAATGACCCACAAACCCTGTCAGAAGCAGTAAATACACCCTACTAATTCGTCTGTTTAAAAGTTGTTTAATAATCATTTTCCCGTCTCCATCCAGCATTCTTTGAAACTGCTGATTAGGTATTGAGTTTGCGCTAAGTTTGACATGTCTAGTAATAGCTCAACTGAAATCTCCGAGTAAACCCACGGCATTCTGTCAGTAGTCGTATAATTAAACAGCAAGCAAGAATCATACCGAAATTATTTTCCCTTTGGGTAACAAATATTTATAAATATGTTGTCACTGAGACAACTATATGATTGTAAAAATTACTGACATCAAGCCCTAATTAGCCTGTGGTTTATCCAAGAAACGTGGACCGCAAAAACAAAGCTTATTTCTTTCAGAGAAAGTGACGCTAATTTTAGGTGTAAAAGCAATGAACACAGGAATTACGTGATAAAATAGCAACATTTATCAATGCTCGGCACTCATGGCGCTACCTATGGTTAGTTGTTTCAATATTAGACTGTGCGTGGGGTCATATTCGCGTTATATAGCACTTACTAACGAACCGGAAATACTTGATAATCATAGACGACGGTAAAGGCATGAAAATTATCTGCCGATGAGCAAACGCTATTGAAACGGCTGGGCTTCTCAGAATGTTTTAGTTATGGAAAGTCCTGGAGAAGTCATCGAAGCCGTTTAACCTCAGTAAGGGAAAAGGTTTGGATGGTCTTACAAGCCAAGCTGATTGCTATGTCGTAGCATAAAAGGTTCACATTGACGTGGACAAAGGAATATACACTGATGAAGCTACTACATGTTATTGTCCTTATTGTGATTACGGTGTTGTTTGCCGCTTGCGCAAAAAAAGAATCTACAGAAGAATTGATACAGCAGGCTGAAAGTGCAATTACTTCAAACAAAAAAAATGAAGCTGTTATCGTATTAAAAAATGTTCTCAAGTCCGAATCCGATAATGCGAGTGCTCGCTGGCTTCTGGCCAAAGCCTACTTCGGGCTGCGACGACCAGAAGATTCAGAAAAAGAGCTTTTGGTCGCGCAGCGGCTGGGAGTTGGGGATGAATTAATCCTACCTATGCTCGCTAAAAGCTGGGTGATGATGGGAAACTTTGAAAAGGTTCAGGCTCTTGAGATAGAAAACCTAGATGATATCACTCAGGGTGAAATTATGGCCGTAAAAGGACTCGCTTATGCGGCAGCCGGTAATAAAGAAGATGCGCGTCCTTTGATAGTTAAAGCAATGGAGAAAGCCCCTGATTCACCCTACGTGATGGGCGTTAACATCAGATTCCTGCTAACAGACGGTAAATATACTCAAGCAAAACATAATTTAAAGCAACTACTAGCTATAGACGGCGAAAATGAGGAAACCTGGGATTTGGCTGGTGACTTGGCACGAGCTGAAAATGAGCATGATACTGCTCGGAAAGCGTACTCAAAAGCAATTGAACTAGCTGAAACCAAATTTAGTTATCGCCTTAAAAGAGCGCTTCATGCAATTCATACAGAGGATTTTGCCTCTGCGCGCCGAGATGCAGAAATTCTAGCTAAACAAACTGAGAAACATCCGGGATTGGCATATGTACTAGGAAGGCTGCTATTTCAAGAAGAAGACCTTCAGCAGGCAAAAACAGAGTTTGAATTGGCAACAAGGGCTGGTGAAGCTAATCCAATGGCCTTTTATTATCTTGCTTTAGTTAATTATGAGCTTAAAAATTCCCATCAGGCTGGAGATAACATAACAAAATTTCTCAATTACTTACCGGGTAATCATCAGGGGTTAATAGTTGCTGCCAACATTGAAATTCAGAGAAAAAATTATTCTCGTGCAGAACAAATCATTCGACCCATTACAGAAAAATCCCCTGAAGATATCAGTGCATTAAGAGTGTTAGTCTCATCATTGTTGGCGCAAAACAAAAACGAAGAAGCCATAAACATATTGTCACACATCACCAACCTCACTATAGAATCGGAAATTGAGACAACAAAATTAGGCGGGCCATTAGTATCCAGTAGTAAAAATAACCTAGGAGACAAACGGCTTAAATCTGATGGGAAAATGGGCGCAGAAAACCATTACCCGCAGGTGATGGAAATACTAAACTTCATACAGCTAAAACAGTGGCAAAATGCTCTGACGGCCACCGAAAAGTATCAATCTGAATTTCCCGAAAAACCAGGCCCCTACAACCTTATCGGGCAAATTTATTTATCCATGAGTGATAAGGCAAAGGCTATAGCGTCGTTCACTAAGGCAGAACAAATTAATCCTGGCAACCCTGAGGCCCTGCTGATGCTGGCTTCATTGCAGATTGCCAATAAAAAGCTGGTAAAAGCAAGAGAGTTGTACAATCGTATTCTAGAATTTGATGAAAATAACTTGGCTGCGCTTGTGGCGTTGGCGAGTTTAGAAGGCCGTGTCGGCAACAACGGCGCTTTAATTACTTACTTGAATCAAGCCATTGATGGTCATCCAGGCGAATTAATCCCCAGGTTTAAGCTAGCGCAACATTACCTTTTATCCGGTAAGTTCGATGCTGCCCTCTCGTTGTTAAATGCGCTAACTCCAGCTTACAAAGATTTGTCATCTGTTAGAAATTTGTATGCCTCATTATATTTTGCAAAGCAAGACTACTCGCGCGCAAAACCATTGACGCTACAGCTAATAATCGAAAACCCACAGACTGCGCAATATCGCTTCCAAATGGCGATGATTTATGCCGGTTTAGGGGAGAGTGACAAAGTAAAGGACCATCTAGTTAAAGCTGTTGAACTTAGACCCGGGCATGTGCCCTCAAGAATTGCCTTGGCCCGACTGCTACTTTTGCAAAAAGACTTTAAAGATTTTGATCATCAGCTAGCAAAGCTGACGCAGGTCTCGCCTGAAAGCCCAGATGTTTTGCATTTGCAGGCTGCGCGGGCGAACATTAAAGGCGAATACCAATTAAGCCTGGAAAGCCTGGAGGGCGCATTTAAAAAATCACCAAATTCTTCAACTCTTTTAAACTTGGTATCGCAAAAACAGAAAATGGCTGATATCACCGGCGCTAAAGAGTTGCTTGAGGAGTGGCTCGCGGTGCACACCGACGACGTCATAGCGAGACGAGCTTTAGCTTCATTACATTTAACCTTGAACAAACCAGACAAGGCCATCCTTGAGTACAAAAAAATCATTGGTATTGCGCCGAATGACCATCGAGCATTAAACAATGTTGCATGGCTGCTGCGAACTTCAAATACTGATCAAGCTGCAAAATATGCTTCACGTGCACATCAGCTGAAGCCAGATTCGGCGTCGATTCTTGACACGATGGCGCTTATTCAGCTTGAGAAGAAACAGCTGTCTGAGGCTCTGATTAATATTCGAAGGGCGCAGGAATTAGAACCTAAATCATTAACTATTCGTTATCACCACTCGCTTATACTAGCAAGATCCGGTAAAAAAGAAGACGCCAAAAGCATTTTGAAGTCAGTATTCAAGACGAATGACGCCCTTGGCCAATCATTTCCAGAATACGAAGATGCAAAAAAATTAATGGATTCTTTATCCTACTAAAAAAATGGTTTGATTGTTTTAGTCTGTAGGAATGTAGGAAACAACTAGTGTGGGTTAACCAACTTCATTCCCTAGCCTCAGTAGTTGTCGTTTTTGAAAATTTACTTAGGACTAGAATTAGCGGCCCCGTCAATTTGTTTGCCCGCAACTAATATCACTACGTTATCTCGATCTATTGCATGCAAATCAAAACTATTTTCTAGTGCGAATATTAGAGGATCATTCTCGCCAATTCGGAATATTCCGCTGACCAATAAATTTTTGATAGTGTCATCGGCAATAACAATTTTTCTTGTCGTATAGCGGTTATGTTCGTTGATGACATCGATTAGACGTGAAGATTCAAAATCCAGCTTACCGGCACGCCAGGCTTCGATACGGACAAGATCTGCGGGCCGAGCTTTTGCGAGCATGCCGTCATAATAATTAACGGCCTGACCTTCTGTAAGCCGAGTGGCAATTTGATTCTCTTTAGGCGCAGAGATTTTTGATGAGACTTCGACAATGCCCTCCAGTACGGAAACGGTGGTCATATTGTCCTGAAGTAAAATATTAAATCTAGTGCCCACTGCTCGTGTTGTGCCATTTGCGGCATGTACAATAAATGGCCGGTTAGAATCCTTGGCCACAGAAAAAAGGGCTTCACCATGGGAAAGGGACACACTACGCTGCTGCTTGGTGAAGAGCACGGATAATTGGGTGTCAGTATTTAAAGCAATACTCGATCCGTCAGCAAGAGTGACCAAGCGCTGTTCACCAACAATAGTGGCGTAATTTTCCTCCGGTGTTGGCAAGGAGATCAAAACAGCAGCCAAGACAAAGACCAGTAGACTAGCCACTAAGGCCATGGATATTCGCCATTTGCGTTGAGTGCGAGAGGTTTTTGTAGTTTGAGCGGCAATGAGGTTGTTGCACTCATCAAGGTAAGGGCTTATTTCCGGGTCATTTTTAAGATCTTTTGATAATTCCCAGATCAACTCACAGCGTTCAAATTCGTCTTGATGTTTTGGATTTTGCTTTAACCATTCAGAGAATTTTGCTTCTACATCAGGATCGGTTGATCCCGAGTGAATTTTTGCAAACCAGTCGGCTTCAGCACTCGTAGAAAAGGCATTTAATGTAGCGTCTTTATCTTTTGTCTTTCTGTTCATAAGTGTGTCTTTAACTTCTCTTTACATTGAGACATAACAAGGCTCATATCACGCTCTACAGTACGTGTGGTAATACCGAGTAAATTTGCTATTTCCTTGTATGTCATATGCTTAAAACGGTGCAATATAAAAATACGTCGACCTCGTGGCGACAACTCGTGGATTATAGACTTTAGGCTTTCCAAGGCGAGGTACCAGTCTAGTTGAGTAGTGATAGGGACTATCTCTTGATTTTGCTGATCTTCAACAAAAGGCTCATGTCGGTGCCGTTGTCTGGCTTTATCTCTCCTTGATTTATCACGCACCAAATTTGTTGCAATTTTAAATAAATATGCCCGCTCATTGGCCTCAAGATGTTCTAAGTTCTTTTGTTCCAACAACCGGATATAGGTTTCCTGGAGTAGCTCCGTCGCATCTTCCGAACTATCTAGCAATCGCGTTAAATAATGGAGCAAAGGGTTACGGTACTTGTTAAATAAAGCCTCTACATACTGCTTTTTATGGTTAAGTTCGCTCGTTTTCGCAACCTCTTGTTCTGGGTTGGTCTTAATTTTATTAACCAGCCAGAGTTGCTTATGAGTCAAAAGATCATGCTTATACAATAGCCACCTGAGGGATTTTTCATAGAGAATTTCCAATCGCTAACTGCTTTCCTAATTATAGTAACGCACGAGGGGGGTGTTACCCGACATTGAGCCTACCTCTCTTGCTCAATTGTCAGTTCTTTATGGATTTTGTCCGGGAATATTGTTAGGTTTGTCCAATTATAAAGAATCAAAATAATAATTAATACTTACTATTGGTCCTGTGGATAGAAGCGTTGCGGCATACAATGCCATTTAATCAACCTATATGAATAAATTCACGTGCCTACCATAAATAAAGCCTACCCTGGAAGAGTGCTTGTCCGTTTGTTGCGAAAGGTAATTTGCCTTTGTTTAATATTGGCCTTGCCTGTCATGGCTAATGAGCGGGGGGGGCAGTATCGTTTTAACATAGAGCCTCAACCGCTATCTTCAGCATTAAAGTTAGTGGCTAAGACAGCAAATATACAAATCATATTTTCTAGTCAAATCGTCGCCGGAATCCAAGTCTCAGCAATTAACGGGAATCATACCCTGGAGGAAGTGTTGCAGAAGATATTGTTGCTATAAAGCAAAGTAGTACAAAAGGAATTCCAAAAGAGGTCAAACCTAAATCAAAAGACAGTGTGCGAGAGAAGACCCCTTTTGCCATTGAGGAGATAAGGGTGGCGGTTCGCAAGGAGATGGGGGTCAGGTCTTTGATTTATGATATTTTTTCATGTTACTCTTCCGGCCTATTCATCTTAATATGATCAACTGATGGCCAGACCTTTACGTCTTGAATTTGCTGGAGCACTTTACCATGTCACGTCCCGAGGGGATCGTCGAGAAGATATCTATGATGATGATATCGATAGAAAAACTTTTCTATCGATCCTGGCGGACGTTTGTGAGAGTTATAACTGGGTTTGCCACGCCTACTGCTTAATGGGTAACCACTATCATCTACTGATCGAAACACCCGATGCCAACCTTTCCAAGGGCATGCGTCAACTCAACGGGGTTTATACTCAGGCGTTTAATCGTGCCCACTCCCGAGTGGGGCATGTATTTCAGGGGCGATATAAAGCGATCCTGGTGGAGAAAGAAAGCTACTTGCTTGAGCTGTCTCGTTACATCGTGTTAAACCCGGTGCGAGCGAGGATGGTAAGTTCGGCAAAAGATTGGCCCTGGAGCAATTATCGTGCGGTGGTTGGGCAGGCAGAGAAACCGGCCTGCTTGAACGTCGACTGGATACTGGCGGCTTTCGGGAGGAGGAAGGCGACGGCAATAGCGCGTTATAAGAAGTTTGTTGCAGAAGGAAAAGACCAGCCTTCTCCCTGGACTCAGTTACGTAACCAGATATATTTAGGCAGCCAGCCATTTGTTGAGAAAATGCAACGACTGATTGACGGCACTATGGAGTTAAGTGAAATTCCCTCATCACAACGCCGCCCCATACCGAGATCACTGAATGATTATGAGTTATCCAGCCCAGACCGCAATTCAGCTATTATTAATGCGTATGGAAGTGGCGGTTATACGCTAAAGGAAATCGCGGATTATTTTGGATTGCATTATTCAACGGTTAGCGGGATTATAAAACACCATAAATCAAAGACATGGCCCTAATTTTCACACTTACGGAAGAGATAGGTTTCAGAGGAAATACGCTATAAATTACCGTATTAGGTTAGGCAGTTTTGAGTGCCAATTGAAATTAACCAACTTCATTCCATAGACCCATATGTTGGGTCTATGGAATGAAGTTGGTTAATAGATATCCCCATATGAAGTTGTTGAGCCGAATCCTATAGAAGTTGAAGTATTCCGCGCTTAAGTTAAAATTCATTTAATTTTTCAGGAATAAAAATTGAGAATGTTCCTTAATTCAAGACGCTAAAAGGGTTGGCCATCAGTTGATCATATTAAGATGAATAGGCCGGAGGATTAAATGAGTGTTGTTGTTACATATGAGCTCGAAGTAAAAGAGGGTGAAATTGAGAAGATGAAGCAGTTGTTAGTTGAAATCCTACCTGATACACGAGCCTTTGTAGGGTGTAATAGTGTTATAGCATATGTTGATCAAGATAGTCCGAACATAACCTACATGATTGAAGACTGGGACTCTCGTGCAGACTATGAAAAATATACTGCTTGGCGCATAGAGGTTAATTCGGCAGAAAAGTTTGCTCCATTTGTAGCCGGTCCACCTACTATTCGATATTTTGATAAATTTGATGAGTAATGAAAAGTGGAAAAGTGGAGTCAATGATACTGTAGATAAAACTGTGTATTTAAAGGAGTCAAAGCCCTTTAGAAATGAGAGTTCACGACAGATTATAGATTACGACCCCTTAATTTAACCTTGGGTGAATAAAGAATTATTTTTGGATATCTTCCACCACTTTATAAACCAAACTTTCATCGATATCATACTGATCGGCGCTTCGGCGTAAAACATCGTCGTCCCATCGAATATTTGGTGGGTTCACAGGGGTGTCGGCGCATTCCCAACCCCGCTCTCGCCTGACGAGCAGGCGTAGCACATCCGGACGATCATAATGGCCCACGCTACCAAGAATAGCTTTCACCGCCTTTATCATGTCCGCCTGTAGTTCTCCGTAGATAATCTGGGAGCCATACTGTGGTTCAACCAAAGGTACACCCAAAGGAGAAATAATAGCGCTACCACCGTGGGCATAACCGGTATTCATTTTATTTTTGTAGGGGAAGTCGTCAGGAATATCATCCTCATCCATGAAGCTGCATGCTTGGATGACAAAGGTTCCGGCTTCCATGGCATGGGCTCGGGCGGCAAAATTTCCCCAGAAGTACCCCGCTTTATCGGGTTCTTCCAGTTGCGGTCCGGTATGCAGGGCAAAAGAGCCGGGAAATACCGCAATGTGAATGTGCTCTCCCTGGGCGGCCATAGCGGCGCGGGCGGTTGTCATTAAATTTTCACCACAGATTAAGCCACCGATCCGGCCAATATCCGTTTCGAAGACAACGAGATCGCGACCGTCACCCTGCCCCCAAAACATTCGTTCCGTGAACGTAGGGATGAGTTTACGATGTTTGCCCAACAAATTGCCCTCGCGTCCGATAAACAGGAGCGTGTTGTAGATGGTTTGAGCGCCGGGCCTCGAATCCATTTCGTTACACCCCATCACAACGTGGATGTTGTTATCACGAGCGGCATGGGCAAGTCTTTCGGTATCTTCGCTGGGTATCAATACAGCGGCATCATGAAAACGCACTCTGCCGTTAACCCATTCCGGCATATTGGAGTCCCAGCCTTCGGTCCAATAGGGATAGCCGGCCAACCAGACTTCAGGAAACACAACCAGCTCGGCACCGTTGCTGGCGGCCTCTTTAATGGCCGCCACAGCGCGTGTAACACACGCTTCGCGATTTAGGAATTGGCAGGAGATTTGTGCAATGGCGACTTTAACTTGTTGCCGGCCGCCAAGAATAGGCTGTTTCGTTTTCATGGTGTTATACCTGCGTTTTAGCACTCTCTGGTTGCTAAGCTCTTCAAACACATCTATTGGAACATCCTAATAGTAATACAAGCTATCCGAATTCAGAAAAAATCATTCATCTTGAGCAGGTGAAATGGTGCTCATAGATTAAGGGAAGAGAGCTGTTGTCGGGTCCGCTTTCGATGAAAATACGGGATTAAAGGATAGCCGCCATTGAAATAGAGGTTGCGTCATTAATGATGAAAGCTAGATAATCAAGTATTGCTGTCGATGATGTTGCACTTCAGCTTTGCTAGCCAGAGAGTGGTAAAAATGAAAGAAAGTAATTCCCAAGCGATCCAGTTTGATGCGGATATGCTCAAAAAGTACGATACTTTTGGGCCACGGTATACATCTTATCCAACGGCTCTTCAATTTTCTCCAGAGTTTACAGAACAGGATTATCGTGAGGAGCTGGAGGAAAGTAATCTGCAGAGTAACCCGTTATCGCTTTATTATCATATCCCCTATTGTGAGTCGCTCTGCTTTTATTGCGCCTGTAATAAAATAATTACTCATACCTTTGATAGGGCTATCCCCTATCTTGAACGCCTGCACAAAGAAGTTGTTATGCAAGCGGCTTTAGTGAGCGATCAGCGCCTCGTGAACCAGCTCCACTTTGGTGGTGGCACCCCTACTTTTCTAAGCGATGAGCAATTACAGCAGTTGATGTTGGTGACAGAGCAGCATTTTAAAATGGCACCGGTGGATCAGCGAGAGTTTTCGATTGAAATCGATCCCCGTGCGGTCCGGGGAAATACCATCGCTATGTTGCGGGAGTTTGGCTTTAATCGCGTCAGTCTTGGCGTTCAGGATTTTGATGAAAAGGTACAAAAAGCGGTCAATCGGCAACAATCGGTTGAGCAGACTCAGGCTGTATTGGATGCTGCACGACAGTCGGGTTATCAATCCATCAATATGGACCTTATTTATGGTTTACCGCACCAAACAGTCG
Source organism: Pseudomonadales bacterium (assembly GCA_021736745.1). GTDB lineage: Bacteria > Pseudomonadota > Gammaproteobacteria > Pseudomonadales > IMCC2047 > JAJFKB01. The sequence continues at coordinate 759 of JAIPFG010000017.1, read as the reverse complement.
CCAGTTTTAGCCGGACTCTCGATACTATCATCACCATGCGCCCGGAGCGTTTGGCAATCTACAGTTATGCACACCTGCCGCATCGGGTAAAAGCACAAACCCTGATTAAAGCTGAGGACTTGCCGGATGCTGTAACCAAACTTAGCCTGTTGGAGTTAACCATTAATCGTTTACAGGAAGCAGGCTATGTCTATATCGGCATGGACCATTTTGCCTTGCCTGATGATGAGCTGGTTCGAGCAAAAGAAAAAGGAACATTACAGCGAAATTTCCAGGGTTATTCCACTCATGCCGATACCGATATGATCGGTATGGGAGTTACCTCTATTGGTAAAGTCAACAATGCCTATAGCCAGAATGAGCGATTTGAGAAGGGTTATTTTAAAGCGATAGATGCTGGACATCTGGCGGTGTTCCAGGGTTACCGTTTAAGCGAAGACGATAAATTGCGCCGCACAGTTATTCAGGAGTTGATGTGCCAGGGTGTTGTTGATTTTGAAACCATTGAAAAGCGGTATCAGATTGATTTCAGATCTTATTTTGCAGAGGAATTAAACCGCTTATTGCCTTTGGAAGAGGATGATTTGGTAACGCTAAGTACTCAACAAATAAGGGTTCAGCCTTTTGGTCGCTTATTGCTGCGTAATATAGCCATGGTCTTTGACGCTTACCAACAACCGACAAAAGAACAGCGTTTTTCGCGAGTGATTTGAGCGCGAAAATATTGGCTTAGGTAGCGGGTTTTAATACTTATTCCAA
>JAIPFG010000016.1 GCA_021736745.1 Pseudomonadales bacterium | reverse complement strand
CCTCACGGCCTTGATAAAGATGAGTGATGCTAAGATCAGATGAGCGTTTGGTCAGGGCTTCGGATCGGCGTACGGAGATAATGGCAACTTCAACGGCGGAGTTACGTAGTAACTTAATGCCCAGGCCGTCCAATATGTTAAACACTTTTAGTGCTTCACCCTGAGCGGAAAAATATAAGCGGCCATCTGTCATTACGCCATCGATATCCAAAACCAGTAACTTGATGGCCTTGGCTTTTTGTTGGGCCTGTTGCCAGTCTTTTGTCATATTAAATAACGCCTGCCCGTAACAGATCATGCATGTTCAACGCGCCCACCGGACGATGGTTTTGGTCAACCACGACGAGCGCATTAATTTTATTGTCCTGCATCAGGTTTAACGCTTCAGCCGCCAGCCGTCCCTCATCAATCGTTTTACAATGAGTCGTCATGACTTGTTCAATGGGTGTTGCATGAATATCTAGGCCTTGATCAAGTGTGCGTCTTAAATCGCCATCGGTAAAGATACCTAGCAATACGCCGCTGTCGTTTACGATGGTCGTAATTCCGAGTTTTTTGGCAGTAACCTCCAACAGGGCATGACTCAATGCTGTTTTTTGTTTCACGATAGGGATAGCGTCCCCGGTATGCATGATATCTTCGACCTTCAACAATAGTCGTCTCCCCAGCGCGCCCCCGGGGTGCGAAAAAGCAAAATCCTCAGCGCTGAAGCCGCGGGCTTCCAACAAGGCAATCGCCAGGGCATCTCCCATCACTAAAGCGGCCGTTGTACTCGAGGTGGGGGCTAAACCGAGGGGGCAAGCTTCCTGTTCTACGCTGACATCCAAATGAGCGTGAGCTGCTTGCGCCAGGACCGAATCAGGTGCTCCCGTCATGCTGATGAGCGGCGCACCCATGCGTTTGATCAAAGGTAAAATCGTAATCAACTCGGCGGTGGTTCCTGAGTTTGAAACGGCCAGTACGACATCTTTGCGTGTGATCATGCCCAGGTCGCCGTGGCTGGCCTCACCCGGGTGAACAAAAAAGGCTGGGGTTCCGGTACTGGCAAGTGTTGCTGCAATTTTGTTACAGATATGGCCGGATTTGCCCATGCCCGTAACGACGACACGTCCTTCACAGGCAAGTATCAGCTGACAGGCGGTGACAAAATCCGCGTCGATCTTGTCGGCCAGTGAATTGACCGACTTGGCTTCCATCTCAACGGTGCGTCGTGCGGCATCAATAAATTGCTGTGGATCAGTCATACCTTTGTTAATTCGCCTATTTTAAATGGGCGACATTATACTCCGTTTAATGATAGATGCGTTGATATAATGCATGCTTGGTGGTTTAAACCTGTCCGCTTGATTGCAGGTAAAGCAGTGCCAGATAACCCAGATAACAGCTGCAAAATAAGATGCCGCTGGCACGTCCGAGCTGTACTTTTTTGCCCTTAATGCTCGAATAACAAAAGAAAACCAACAGGGCGGTCAGGAAAAACATTACGCCATAATCACGCCAAATGAGAACCAGATCGAACTGGTAAGGTTTGATAATTGCTGGCAACGACATAACCAGCAACAGGTTAAAAATATTTGAACCAATAATATTGCCAATCGCAATTTCGTGGTGGCCTTTAAGCGCACTAGTAATAGTCGCGGCTAACTCAGGTAAGCTGGTGCCGATAGCGACGATAGTCAGCCCGATGATAAGATCACTGATACCCAATTGTTGTGCAATAAAGGTGGCCGCCCAAACGAGTGCGCGCGAGCTCAATATCAGTAGTAATAAGCCAGTGATTAGCCAAAATACCGCCGACCTTGTCGTCAGATGCGGTAGCTCCTCTTCTTCCTCCACAATCAGTTCAGCATCCGCCTCACTTGGCTTGTATTGCACCAGTAAGTAAAGGGTTATCCCCATCAGTGATAGCAACACCAGGCCATCAATTCTGCTTAAATTAAGATCCAGTAAAAGCGCCCCGGCAATGATGGTGGCGACCACTAGAATCGGCAATTCCTTGCGGAATAACGTTGAAAGTACCGGTAGCGGAATAATCAAAGTGGTGATCCCCAGCACCAATCCTATGTTGGCAATATTGGAGCCCAGCGCATTACCAATTGCAATGCCGCTTGCACCAACCAGTGCGGCGGTGACAGAGACAAGAATTTCGGGGGCTGAAGTGCCAATTGACACCACCGTCAAACCAATCAGCAGAGGCGACATGCCAAGATTCCTGGCTAATGAGGCGGAGCCAGCGACAAATTTGTCAGCACTCCAAACCAGTAAGGCAATTCCGATGACAATTGTGGTACAGGCAAGTAACAAGGTGACTTAAATCCGTTAGATTAAAGGAGTGGGCTATTAGAATGAACATTGTTCGGGAATGCAAGAATTTGATGCGTTGAGGCGTCGTTAGTGTTTGCATCAATGGGTCTGGCAGGGCAGGTGAGAATAAGAAATGTGGGGAGTGATAATATTTGGCGTCCCCTAGTTAACAGGGTTAGACACAGATGGTATAGTCGCGCATTTGAATTAAGTCGCGTTGTCGCGAGACGGCTAACGAGGCAACCCTAGTCAGTCTGCTAGGCTTGTATGCGGAAAAGAAAGGATGATATGGCGGATCAGGTAGATAACATTGTCGAAGTGCGAGGACTGAGCTTTATGCGCGGGGATCGGGTTATCTTTGAAAATGCCAGTTTTGATTTTCCGCGGGGTAAGATAACCGCCATTATGGGGCCGAGCGGCACCGGAAAAACGACGCTGCTGCGATTGATTAGTGGTCAAATCAAGCCTGATGCGGGTACGATTTTGGTGAATGGCCAGAATGTACCTGAATTAACACGTAACGAATTGTATGAAATGCGTCGTACGATGGGAATGCTGTTTCAAAGTGGCGCCCTTTTTACGGATCGTACAGTCTACGAAAATGTCGCCTTTCCACTGCGCGAGCACACTAACCTTCCGGAAGCGATGATTCGCGATATTGTATTAATGAAGTTGCAGGCGGTTGGTTTGCGAGGGGCACGGAATTTAATGCCGAGTGAACTCTCAGGTGGTATGACCAGGCGTGCGGCGCTAGCGAGAACGATTGCGCTTGATCCTGATATGATTATGTACGATGAGCCGTTTGCTGGCCAGGATCCCATTGCGATGGGGGTTTTGATGGAGCTGATTAAGCTTCTGAATCAGGCCCTAAGTCTGACCAGTTTGGTTGTGTCGCATGATATTCATGAAACGGCGAGTATCGCAGATAAATTGTATGTGATTTCTGAAGGCAAAGTCATTGGTGAAGGTGCGCCGAAGGAGCTGATGAATTCTGAATCGCCCCTGGTGCGCCAGTTTATGCAGGGACTGCCCGATGGGCCGGTGCCTTTTCATTATCCAGCGCAGGATTTTGAGGACGACATGTTAGGAGGTGAATCTTGATCGCGCGTTTGCGCATGATTGGGCGCAGCGGCTTGAATGTGCTGCAGGTGTTTGGCCGCTCTGGTGCTTTTGTGGCACAGTCGTTGATAGGCGTGCCTAATTTAAAGAGAGCGCTACCACTTTTTATCAGACAACTCTATGCTGTTGGGGTATTGTCGCTGCCAATCATTGTTGTGTCAGGTTTGTTTATTGGCATGGTATTGAGTCTGCAAGGTTATACGATCCTAGTGGACTATGGTTCGGAGCAGGCGGTGGGACAAATGTTGGCGCTGAGTTTGGTGCGTGAACTCGGGCCGGTAGTGACGGCATTACTCTTTGCGGGTCGGGCCGGATCATCCTTGACGGCAGAAATTGGCCTGATGAAGGCAACGGAACAAATTACCAGTCTTGAAATGTTAGGGATAGATCCATTGCGTTACGTCATTGCTCCCAGATTGTTGGCGGGATTTTTTGCGATGCCGTTGTTGGTGATGATTTTTAATGTTGTGGGTGTATGGGGTGGATATTTGGTGGCAGTCGATTGGCTGGGTGTTTACGATGGCTCGTTCTGGTCTAATATGCAAAACTCTACTGATTTTTATTCGGATGTAATGAACGGCGTCATTAAAAGTATCGTGTTTGCTTTTGCTGTTTCCTGGATTGCGGTATTTCAGGGCTTCGATTCAGTGCCTACTTCAGAGGGTATAGGACGTGCGACCACTAAAACAGTGGTCTATTCATCTTTAGCCGTGCTTGGATTAGACTTTATTTTAACCGCTGTGATGTTTGGAGACTTTTAGACATGCGGATGAGAACCTTGGAATTGAGTGTGGGGTTATTTATGTTGATCGGTTTTGCGTCGCTCGCTGTATTGGCGTTACAGGTCAGCGGTTTAAGTTGGGCTCCCGAAAAAGGGAGTTATACCCTTTACGCCAGTTTTGAAAATATTGGTGGGCTGACGGAGCGCTCGAAGGTGACTGTTGCTGGCGTTACCGTGGGGCGAGTCACCAAAATAACCTTGAATAAAGAGACATTTTCCGGTGTGGTGGAAATGGCGATTAATGCTGAGTACGATAATTTTACGGCGGATACCACGGCCGCAATTTTGACTGCCGGATTATTGGGTGAGAAGTATATTGGTTTGATTTCCGGTGCGGATGAAGAATTATTAAAAAATGGTGCAATGATCGAAGATACTCAATCAGCGCTAGTGCTGGAGGATTTAATCGGACAATTTTTGTTTAATAAGGTGAACGAGTAGCTTCCCGGTGGGACTAAGGTTTTAATATGCAGATAAGTAAAAGAGTAGGAGATAGTATGCGTCTATTGGCACATTTCCTTGGTGGCGTACTGATATGGTGGTCAGCTATGGCCGTGTCAGCAATGGTTCCCGCGACTAACCAGAATGCATCCGATCTGGTACAAAAAACAACGGATCAGCTTCTTGAACGAATCGTTGCCAAGCGAGAGATTTATAAACAGGATAACCAGGTCTTTTTTGATGAAATACAGGACCTGCTTAATCCTGTCATTGATTTTGAACGTATTGCCCGACGAGTGATGGCTAAGCACTACAAGAAGGCCACTATAGACCAGCGAGAAAAATTTGTTGAGGTATTCAAAGAGAGTCTTTTGAAAATTTATGCGAAGGGATTGCTGGAGTTTGAAAATCAAAAGGTGGTGGTTCTGGACCCGCCGAAAACATCAAGCAATAACGATGCTAAACAAAAAGTCGATATCGAAGTCCGAGATCAAAATGGTGCGATTTTTCCCATTAGTTATTCCATGTACCTCGATAAGAACAAGGTTTGGAGAATGGAGAACGTGATTATTAATGGGATCAATATTGGTTTGACCTATCGTAACCAGTTTGCCCGCCTCATGAAGGAAAATAAAAACGATATTGATCTAGTTATTACGGACTGGACGTCCAAAGTCAATTCTAACGAATGAATGGCGGGAAATAATAGTTAATGGCGTCGATAGAACCTGTTTCCAAGGATTGTTTTAAGGTGTCCGGTGAGCTGGCTTTTGCCAATGTGGTTGCCATCAGGGACCAGGGTATTGTCTTATTGGATAAAGCGGACTCGGATGTGGAAATCAGTCTTGCCGGTGTGACGCGAGCGGGTAGTGCTGCGGTCTCCTTGTTGTTGAGTTGGTTACGTTTTGCCGCTGAAAAAGAAATTAATCTAGTTTTTTCCCATTTGCCAGCTGATTTAGATGGTGTGGCGCGCGTCAGCGGTATCGATCAAATCCTTCCCATCGCCTCGAAATAACTCAGGCCAGTGATTGGCTTAAATACTAAGGTTAAAGTCGCCAAACTTCGACTAATTTGGTACCGTAGCGGCTTTTATAAAGAAGAGAGAAAGGGCTTTTTATGCAACCGGAAGAAGTAAAAGCGCAGCTGGAAGCACAGCTGCCAGATTGTCAGTTTGAAGTGAGTGGTGATGGCAGCCATTTTCAGGTTGTTGCCATTGGCGCTATGTTCGAAAATTTGAATGCGGTGAAGAAGCAGCAGCTAATTTATGCCGTATTGAATGATAAGATTGCCGATGGATCCATTCATGCTTTGGTTATTAAAACCTTCACGCCTGATGAATGGGCTGCCCAATAATTAGTACCTATTGGGTCAGTTATATTTAATAGTCATCGACCTACTTCGCCAGGATTCAAAATGGATAGACTGATAATTAAAGGTGGTAAGCCCCTGCAGGGCGAGATCCGTATTTCTGGAGCCAAAAACTCTGCTCTCCCCATTCTGGCGGCAAGTCTTCTCACCGACGAGCCACTGCTGCTGGGTAACCTGCCGCATTTACATGATATTACGACCATGATTGAACTCCTGGGCGTGATGGGTGTGGAAGCGACTCTCGATGAAAAAATGAATGTTGAAGTTAATGGCGGCACGATTAAACATTTCAATGCCCCCTATGAGCTGGTAAAAACCATGCGTGCTTCGATTCTTGTCCTTGGTCCTTTGTTGGCGCATTTTGGCCAGGCGGAAGTATCGCTGCCTGGTGGTTGTGCTATTGGCAGCCGTCCGGTGGATTTGCATATTCGCGGACTGGAAGCGATGGGAGCCAAAATTATTGTCGAAGATGGCTATATTAAAGCGACAGTCGATGGTCGATTGAGAGGTGCCCGCGTATTTTTTGATACGGTAACTGTAACGGGTACGGAAAATATTATGATGGCGGCTACGCTTGCGGAAGGTGAGACAATCCTAGAAAACGCAGCGCGTGAGCCGGAAGTCGTCGATTTGGCCGAATGTTTGAAAAAAATGGGTGCCGATATCCGTGGTGCGGGAACCGATACTATCGTGATAAAAGGCGTGAAGGCGCTCAATGGTTGTCAGTATTCTGTATTACCTGACCGAATTGAAACCGGTACCTATCTGGTAGCAGCAGCGGCTACACGTGGTCGTGTTCGGTTAAAAGACACTCGCCCCGATATCGTGGAAGCGATCCTGGTAAAGCTCAGGGAAGCCGGCGCAAGTATTGAAACGGGAGAGGACTGGATAGAGTTAGATATGACAGGCCGCGAACTGAAGGCTGTCAATGTCCATACGGCACCTTATCCGGCCTTCCCAACAGATATGCAGGCGCAATTTATTGCTTTGAATTCGATGGCTAAGGGGACTGGAACGATTACGGAATCCGTATTTGAAAATCGTTTTATGCACGTGCATGAAATGATCCGGATGGGAGCCAATATTTCCCTGGAGAGCAATACCGCGATTGTTACAGGTGTAAAACTGCTAAAAGCGGCACCGGTAATGGCAACGGATTTGCGAGCCTCTGCCAGTTTGGTGATTGCCGGGTTGGTTGCAGAGGGGGACACTATAGTGGATCGCATATACCATATTGATCGGGGTTATGAGTGTATCGAAGAAAAACTACAAATTCTTGGTGCGACCATTAGGCGAGTCCCGGCGTAAACCCTTCAGTTTGGTGCAGACACTTTATCTTAACGTGAAATTTTATCAGCAATGAGTCAACAGCTTACCATCGCCCTTTCTAAAGGGCGCATACTGGAAGAAACTATCCCGCTGCTTCGGGAAGCGGGCATCGAGCCTGTCGAAAATATTCATTCCAGCCGCAAATTAATTTTCGAAACCAATCGGGCGGACGTTAATCTGGTGGTTATTCGTGCTACGGATGTACCTACTTATGTCGCCTTTGGAGCTGCTGATCTGGGTGTTTCTGGAAAAGATGTGCTAATGGAATATGGCGGTCAGGGGTTATATGAGCCCTTAGACTTAAATATCTCAAAGTGTCGGCTGATGACGGCGGGGCGTGTCGGTGGACCCGAGCCAACAGGCCGTTTACGTGTTGCAACCAAGTTTGTTGAGATTACTAAGCGCTATTATGCCGATCAGGGTAGGCAGGTCGATATTATTAAGCTGTATGGTGCGATGGAGTTGGCACCAATACTGGGTTTGGCGGATAGAATTGTGGATATCGTTGATACTGGGAGAACGTTGAAGGCAAATGGACTCGAGCCTTTGGAACTGATCACATCGGTCAGTGCGCGATTGGTGGTTTGCAAATCATCAATGAAAATGAAGCATGCGCTGATTCAGCCAATTCTTAATGATCTTGAGGAAGCGGTGGCGAAAGCCTCGGCGGACTAATATGACGACGCTAAATATTCGCCGTTTGGATTCAATGCAGCCTGACTTCCAGCAGCAATTGGATTATTTGCTGGCCTGGGATGAAGTGTCGGATCAACAGGTCGTGGCCAGGGTGACTGAAATTTTGCAAGCTGTTCGCCAGAGGGGTGACGCTGCCTTACTGGAGTACACTGTCCGATTTGATGCGGTTACTGCAACTCAAGTCGAGCAGCTCAAGGTAAGTAAAGAAAGAATCCAGCAGGCATTGGAACAGATTAGCGCTGATCAGCGCCAGGCACTGGAGCATGCGGCACAACGAATTCGTCATTATCATGAGTACCAAAAACTGGCATCCTGGCAGTTTGAGGAGCCTGATGGGACGCTATTGGGACAACAAATTAGTGCGCTGGACCGGGTCGGTATTTATGTCCCTGGAGGAAAGGCAGCTTATCCTTCGACGGTTTTGATGAATGCCATTCCTGCCAAAGTGGCGGGTGTGGATGAAATTATTATGGTGGTACCTACCCCTGGTGGCGCAATAAACAATATAGTCCTGGCCGCGGCGGCAATTGCGGGAGTTGATCAGGTGTTCACTATTGGGGGGGCTCAGGCGGTGGCTGCTCTGGCATATGGTACGGCGACCGTGCCTAGAGTCGATAAAATTGTTGGGCCGGGCAATATCTATGTTGCGACAGCGAAAAAACAGGTATTTGGTGTAGTTGGTATTGACATGATTGCCGGCCCCTCGGAAATACTGGTAGTTTGTGATGGTCATACGAACCCCGATTGGATTGCCATGGATCTCTTTTCTCAGGCTGAGCATGATGAAAGTGCACAATCGATATTAATCTCTCCGGATGCCGAGTTCTTGAATACTGTACAGGCAGTCATGGAGCGGGAGTTGGCAACGATGGAGCGGGCGTCAACAGTGCGTGCTTCCTTAGAAAGGCGTGGCGCACTTATTAGAGTCAAGGATATGGCCGAGGCTATGGCGGTGACTAACAATATCGCACCTGAGCATTTGGAGCTTTCCGTTGCTGATCCGCAAGCATTATTGCCCAGTATCCGCAATGCTGGCGCCATTTTTATGGGGCGCTACACGGCTGAAGCTTTGGGGGATTATTGTGCTGGCCCCAACCATGTCTTGCCCACTTCATCCACCGCACGGTTTTCCTCGCCGCTTGGTGTATATGACTTTCAAAAACGCTCTTCAATCATTATGTGCTCGGAGCAGGGTGCCTCGGATCTTGGTGTTACGGCCTCATTGCTTGCCCGTAGCGAGGGTCTGATTGCTCACGCAAAGTCGGCCGAATATCGTATTAAGAAGAAATAGTCCTTGCCGCCATAGGCTAACGTTGCTCAGCCGGAGGACGCCGTGCGATAGTCGCTTCTATCTGTTTTAGCTCGCCAGCCCGCAATAGGTCGATGCTGATTTTGCTGCCTGGTTTGGCTTGGGTTATTTGATTCATGACTGCCCGCCCGCTAATGACTGGTTGCTGGTCTACCTGAAGCAAAATGTCTCCCGGTTGTAGTCCAGCCAGATGTGCCGGGCCATTACGATGGACTCCGGCAACGAGGACCCCAAAAGCTTTTTCCAGCCCAAAAGAGTCGGCCAAGGCTGGAGTTAATTGCTGAACCTCTATACCAAGCCAACCGCGAATAACGCTGCCATGGTTAATAATATCCAGCATAATTTGCTCGACAAGTTCAGAAGGTATGGCGAAGCCGATTCCTTGAGAGCCGCCGGACTTTGAAAAAATAGCTGTATTAATACCGATGAGGTTGCCGTGGGCATTGATCAGCGCCCCACCGGAATTTCCCGGGTTGATAGCGGCATCCGTTTGAATAAAATCTTCGAAGGTAGTGAGTCCCAATTGATTTCGTCCGGTAGCGCTTATTATCCCCATAGTGACTGTTTGACCGACGCCAAAAGGGTTGCCAATTGCGAGCACTACATCACCAATGGAAATTTCGTCCGAAGACGTCAAAGTAATGACTGGCAACTGATCGAGGTCTATTTTTAAGACAGCGATATCGGTTTCTGGATCTGTCCCTACCACTTTAGCGAAACTTTCCCGGCCATCCTGTAGCGCAACAACAATTTCATCTGCTTTGGCGACAACATGGTTGTTGGTAATCACGTAACCTTTGGTACTGATAATGACACCTGATCCAAGGCTTGATTGCATTCGCTGGCGTTTTGGTACATTGCCTTTACCGAAAAACTGGCGGAAAAAAGGATCGTCAAATAAGGGGTGCGGTTTGCTCTGAACTATTTTGGTGGTATAAATGTTCACTACTGCTGGCGCAGCTTTACTGACGGCGGGGGCGTAGGAAACCGGGCCTGTCGGGAAATTGAGAAGATCTGAGTTGGACTTTTCCACTGAACTGGTAGTTAATTCAGAACTTTTGGGTGGGTTGATTTTTTCCAGCTGGTCAGGGAAAAATCGCAAAATAATGATGGCTATAATAACGCCTGCAAATGCAGGCCATAAGATAAGTCGAAACAATTGGTTCATGGCAGGTTAGGGGTGGTTCCATATTCAAAGTGCTCTATTATGGCATGCTCGAGAGTGAAATAAAGGTAATTTCAATGACGGTTCAACTTTTTGATCTAGTAGCCTTGTGTGACCAGCTGATGCAACCTTGGCGGTTTCAAGATTATTGTCCAAATGGCTTGCAGGTCGAAGGTCGTGACAGGGTTAACAAAATAGTGACAGGAGTGACTGCCAGTCAGGCGTTAATCAAGGTGGCGATAGCGCAAAAAGCCGATGTAATTCTTGTTCACCATGGTTATTTCTGGAAGGGTGATGACCTGCGAATAAAAGGGATGCTACGTCATCGGCTTGGCGCGCTGTTAAAAAACGATATCAGCTTGCTTGCTTACCATTTACCACTTGATGCGCAACCGGATTTTGGTAACAACGTTCGATTGGCCCAGGTTTTAGGTCTCCAGGTGACGGGGCCGATGGACCCGGGGCAAGAATTGAGTATGGGTTTGATTGGCCGGTTGCCTACGCCGATGACGGGAAAAGAATTTTCGAATCATTTACAAAAGAAATTAGGACGTACACCCTTGCACATAGCTGGAAAGAAAAAGCAAATTGAGACGATTGCTTGGTGCACGGGCGCCGCACAAGGGTTTATCGATAAAGCAAGCGAACTAAAAGTAGATGCTTACTTGACCGGTGAGATATCTGAACCGACTACGCATGTCGCAAGAGAAACCGGCATACATTTTTTTGCGGCAGGTCACCATGCAACGGAACGCTACGGCGTGCAGGCATTAGGTGAACGACTTGCTGACGAACTCAATATCGAGCACCAGTTTATTGATATTGATAATCCTGCGTGAATTAATTTACGTAAATCTAAACTAGGCTCAGGCCGATTCTTTTTTCAATTTTTCGGCTTTTGTTGAACCTACACTATAGGACTCAGACAAGGTGCCTTGGGCTTCCTCTTCCTTCGGTGCATAATCTTTCGGCGGTTCGATCGACTCAACTTTTCCCGCTTCGCCGGATGCATTTTCCACCTCATTGATAAAGGATACCATTGGGCTGGATTTAGCGGAGGTGAGTTGGGGTGTTATTTGAACGTCTGTCAGAGCCTCTGCGCTTTTGGCGAGATGTTTGTAGACTTTGACATAATCTTCAGTCAGGTTATTAACTAACTCTGACGTTTTGCTGAAATGCTCGGTAACACTTTCCTTATAGTTTTCGAAGTCTTCCGTTACCCGCGCCAGCTCATCCTGCAATTTTTGCGAACGAGCATCATCAGAATACTTTAATTTATAGATAAAAAAACCAACACCAATGCCTACAACAAAGACGATCAGTGCAAGTAACCAACCTGCGCTAAAATAATCCACATCAACTCCAGAGTGGTGTTTTGTACATCTCAGCCGCCACCTGAAGATCAGTTTTGGCGGCTACCTTACTTTATGCAGTGGGGGACACATCCTCTGCTTGAAGCCCTTTTTGGCCTTCAACGACAGTGTATTCAACACGTTGACCATCGAGCAGTTTACGGTAGCCTTCACCGGTAATGGCTCGATAGTGTACAAACACATCCTGACCGTCTTCACGTTCTATAAAACCGTACCCCTTAGCATTGTTGAACCATTTGACGGTACCAATTTCACGCTCTGCCATACTCTTTTCCTCGAACACCTATTTTTTATTTGTTTGTGCGTTCCGCTAGGCTATGAACTTTTTCTCTCCACGGCACTAGCTAGCTTTGCATTATATAGAGAGAAATGAAGTTGACAACTGACTTAACTCAAATTTTCAAAAATCCAGGCAATTCATTTTAAAGAGAAAATTAGCCTTCCAATGTCTTCAGCTCATCTATTTGAGTAGTAATTTTCCTCTTGGCGCTTTGTATGTCGACTAGCTTTTCCTGTTCTTTGGCGACGACAGCCTCTGGTGCTTTATCAAGAAAGTTCGGATTTTTCAACTTGCCACTAATACGGGATAACTCGACATCCAGCTTGTTGGCTTCTTTGCTTAACCGCAATATTTCGGCAGATACGTCAATCAAACCTTGCATTGGCACCAGTATTTCCATGTCTCCGATCAACTGAATAGCCGATGTCGGCGTCGGCTTTTCTGAAGAGAGCAGATCAATACTTTCCAATTTTGCTAATTTAATCAGGAATTGCCGATTTTGGCTTAATCGGTTTTGATCCGCTTCGGAACTGTTTTTCAAGAGTACCGGTATGGGTTTGGCTGGGGGGATATTCATTTCTCCACGAATATTCCTTAAAGCGGTAACAACTTCTTTTATCCATTCCACATCGTTGACGGCTTCGAGATCAAGTGCGGCTAAGTTAGGGACTGGGAATGGTTGTTGCATAATGGTGTCGCCTTGTTTGCCGGCAAGACATTTAATTTTTTGCCAAATTTCTTCTGTAATGAATGGCATCATTGGGTGTGCCAAACGCATGGTGGTTTCCAAGACACGAATTAAAGTGCGTCTGGTGCCTTTCTTTTGGGGCGCACTTGCTTGATCATCCCAAAGTACTGGTTTGGATAATTCCAAATACCAGTCACAGTATTCATTCCAGACAAAATTATATAGCGCTTGGGAGGCGAGATCGAAACGATAGTTTTCAATGCCTTCCGTTACATCTTGTTCAGCCTGTTGCAGACGAGAAATAATCCAGCGGTCTACGAGAGATAATTGATAATCCTCGGCATTATCCTGACCGCAATCATGATCTTCCGTATTCATGAGGACGTAGCGGGTTGCGTTCCAAATTTTATTACAAAAATTACGGAAGCCTTCGATACGGCCTACATCGAAATTAATGTCTCTGCCTGTAGATGCCAGTGAATAGTAGGTAAAGCGTAATGCATCGGTGCCGTAGGCATTGATCCCTTCAGGGAAGTCGGCGCGGGTCATCTTCTCAATCTTCTCGCGCAGGTGCGGTAGCATCATCCCTGCAGTTCGTTTTTTTACCAGTGACTCCAGATCAATGCCATCAATAAGATCAATGGGATCAAGTACATTGCCTTTTGACTTTGACATTTTCTGGCCGTGGCTATCACGTACAAGGCCGTGCACATAAACGGTATGGAAAGGGATCTCTTTCATAAAGTAGAGCGTCAGCATAATCATGCGCGCCACCCAGAAAAAGATAATATCAAACCCCGTGACCAAGACATCAGTTGGATGAAAAGTCTGTAGCTCTTTGGTCTGCTCAGGCCAACCCAAAGTGCCGAAGGTCCAGAGTCCTGAGGAAAACCAAGTGTCCAGGACGTCTTCATCCTGATTGAGCATGACGTCCGTAGCGATTTGATATTTTCTGCGGACCTCCTGTTCAGAGCGCCCGACATAGACATTGCCGTTTTCGTCATACCAAGCGGGGATGCGGTGGCCCCACCAGAGTTGGCGTGATATACACCAGTCCTGAATATCGCGCATCCAGGAAAAGTACATGTTTTCATACTGTTGGGGGACGAATTTAATATCGCCATTTTCAACAGCACCAATGGCTTTTTCCGCTAGCGGTTTGGTGCTGACATACCATTGATTGGTTAAGTATGGTTCGATCACAACACCACTACGATCGCCGCGTGGTACTTTTAGGGTATGCTCTTCCACTTTTTCGAGAAAGCCCAGCGCGTCTAAATCAGCAACAACCTGCTTGCGGGCGTCGAACCGATCCATGCCTTGGTAAGGAGAAGGTGCATTGCCGTTGATGTGGGCGTCATCGTTAAAGATATTAATCTTTTGCAAGCCATGTCGTTGGCCTACTTCATAGTCGTTAAAGTCGTGCGCCGGGGTGATCTTGACACAACCCGTACCAAATGCCATGTCTACATAGTCGTCGGCAATAATAGGAATCTCGCGATTAGTGAGGGGCAGGCGAATGGTTTTACCAATCAGATGTTGATAGCGCTGGTCATCCGGGTGCACTGCTACGGCGGTATCGCCCAACATAGTTTCTGGTCTGGTGGTAGCGACAATAAGATGCCCTGAACCATCGGACAAAGGATAGCGAAAATGCCATAGACTACCTTTTTCCTCTTCGGAAATAACCTCAAGATCAGAAATAGCGGTATGTAGCTTTGGGTCCCAGTTAACCAGACGGTTGCCGCGGTATATCAGTCCATCTTCATATAAGCGCACGAAGACTTCCTGGACCGCCTGATAAAAACCATCATCCATGGTAAAGCGTTCGCGAGACCAGTCAGGCGATGCGCCCAGTCGTCGCAATTGCTGAGTGATATTACCGCCTGATTCTGTTTTCCATTCCCAGACTTTCTTAATGAACGCATCGCGCCCGAGATCATGTCGGGAGATACCCTGGGCATCCAGTTGGCGTTCCACCACCATTTGTGTGGCAATCCCAGCGTGATCTGTCCCAACCTGCCATAACGTATTATCACCTTTCATGCGATGGTAGCGAATAAGGCCATCCATAATCGCTTCTTGGAAACCATGCCCCATATGCAGACTGCCTGTTACATTGGGAGGAGGAATCATAATGCAATAAGATTCTCCTTCGCCGGAGGGTTTGAAATAACCTCTGGCTTCCCATGTTTGGTACCAAGTCGATTCTATCTGTGCAGGCTGATAGGTTTTTTCCATGAGAAATATTGAAACTCGTATAGTGATTAGAAGGCAAAAGAGCGGGGGATTATACAATGCCTACCCATGAGGGGGAATCATCGCGATAAAGTGGGAAGAGATTCTGACTATTTTTTTCGCATATCGTGGGTTTTCATCGGATAGCCACGGTCCCGATAAAAGGCGTAACTTTTACGCGATGCGTCCAATGATCTAGGTTGTTGAACAACGACCTCTGCGACCCGATGGAATCGACTAAAAAAAGCAGGGGTTTCATGGGCCAGATTGATCAATATATCATGGTGTTCTTTCGGGTCATGTTGATGGCCAATTTCAACAGGCGCTGGCATATCAAGTTGCTGATCGAAACGTCGATGTGGGATAAAACTATCAGAGCGATATTGCCATAGTGCGTCGTCGATACAAGCCGTTGTCTCTTCATCATCCGTGTGGACATAAAGCTGGTGCCCTATTTTATAAGCTTTCTCAATCAAACGGCAGGCGAAAAGCCAGCGATCCTGTAGCGCAGCGCCGGGCAGAATATAAAAGTCAATACGGGTCATATCGTTGTCGGGGCTACAGTCTTCACGTTGTTAATTTGTTTGTATCTCTTCGGCTCGGTCAATCAAGTATTGGGTTAAGAGAGGGACAGGTCGCCCGGTTGCCCCTTTATTTTTCCCTGTATCCCAGGCAACTCCGGCAATATCCAAGTGTGCCCAACGCTGTTCTTTAGTAAAGCGAGAGAGAAAACAGGCGGCAGTGATGCTGCCAGCAGAGCGCCCACCCACGTTGCCCATGTCAGCAAAGTTACTGTCGAGTTGATCTTGATAATCGTCCCATAATGGCATGTGCCAGGCGCGATCATTGGTTTCATTGCCCGCACGGAGTAATTCGACGGCCAGGCTATCCTGATTGGAGAAAAGCCCTGTGGCATGGTGCCCGAGAGCAATCACACAGGCACCAGTCAATGTGGCAATATCAATGATGGCTGCCGGATTAAACATATCGGCGTAGGTAAGAGCATCACATAACACCAAGCGCCCTTCCGCATCGGTATTCAGAATTTCGATGGTTTGACCAGATAAGGATGTCACAATATCACCAGGTTTAGTGGCGCGGCCGTCGGGCATATTTTCTGCAGCGGCAACAATGCCAATTACATTTATCGGTAACTCCAGTTCGGCAACTGCTAAAAGGGTACCGAAAACGCTGGCGGCGCCACACATATCAAATTTCATTTCGTCCATCGCTGCGCCAGGCTTCAGGCTAATACCGCCAGTATCAAAGGTAACGCCTTTCCCAACCAGCACTTGTGGTGCTTCGTCTTTTTTCCCGCCTTTATAATTCATGACGATTAATTTTGCAGGTTCTTCACTGCCAGCGGCAACAGAAAGTAATGCCCCCATACCCAGTTCCGTCATCTGTTTTTCTTCAATAACACTGGTGGTGATTTTTTTGTGGGATTTGGCAAGAGCTTTTGCCTGATCAGCCAAATAGCTGGGGGTACAGATATTGCCAGGTAAATTACCCAAGGTTTTAGCCAATTGTTTGCCTTGGGCTATGGCTGTGGCGGTTTGTATCGCTGCTTGTGTTGCTCCGGATTGTTGCCTGTTCGAGAGCGCAAGATAAATCCGGGATAATTTAGCGGGCTTATCGGACTTTTTACTTTTCAATTGAGTGAATTGGTACATGGCGTCTTCGCAGAGCATTATGGCTTGAGATACTTTCCAATCCAGGTCCCGGTCGCCGAGCACTATTTCATCCAAGAAAAAAGTCGCCTCTTTGGTACCACTGTCTTTGATGGCTGCAATGCAGGCATTAACGAATGAGCCATATTTTTTATCATTGAAATCTTTTTGATCGCCACAGTGCGCTAGGAGTACTCGTTGGGCTTTTACATTGGGGATGTCATGAAGAAGTAGCGTTTTGCCCACTTTACGTCCAAGGTCTCCGCGTTTGACCAGCCTTGTTAATAGGCCGTTACTCACTTGGTCCAATATTTTGGCGGAAGGAGAAAGCTTGGCACCATCCGAAACGGTAACGACCAGGCATCCGGTGGTTATTTTTTCCGGGCTGCCAAATTTAATCTTATATTGCATCCTGTCCCCTGAACGTCATTCTGTAGCTTGAAAATTAAGCAGTTTACGCATTTATTTTCTGATTACCAGTTCGCAACCAGAAAAGAAGCGTTATAGAATGTAAAACTTTTCAAGTACCAGATAGAGACATCCGACACCCCTTGATTATTTTTCGTTATCTCGCCAAAAATGTAGTCGTTACAATGTTGGCAGTCACAGCCGTGCTGTTGCTGATCATTATGAGTGGGCGCTTTATCAAGTATTTGGCCGAGGCCGCAGCGGGCGAACTTGGGGTAGATGTGTTGTTTTCCCTTATTGGTTATAAACTCCCCAGTTTCTTGGAGTTGATTCTGCCACTTGGACTGTTTTTGGGTATCCTCATGTCCTATGGTCGACTGTATCTTGACAGTGAAATGACCGTGCTTTCTGCGTGTGGTATGAGCACTAAAAGGCTTTTGTTTTATACCATGATGCCCAGTTTATTTGTAATGCTTTTGGTGGGCCTGTTGAGTTTGGAATTAAGTCCCTGGGGAACGCGAAAAGTCGATGAAATTTTTCGTGCGCAGGATGCCCGTACCGAATTTGATGCACTAGTTCCCGGTCGGTTTCAGGAGTTAGGCGGTGGAGGGAGAGTGACCTATACCGAAAAACTGACCGATAAACGCAAGCGCATGGGTAATGTCTTTATCTCCCAACGGATAGAAAAGCCGGGGAAAAAACCAGAACTGATTTTATTGGTTGCTGAGTCCGGGTCGCAATATATTGATGAAGCAACAGGCAGCCATTTTTTATTATTGGAAAATGGTTACCGTTATGACGGTGATCCGGGTGATCCCGAGTATCGGATTATTCAATATGAAAAATATGGGGTTAATATTCCCAAGCCTGCGGAGAGAGCTGCGCGGGTAAAGGCTGAGTTAAAACCTACTCTGGATTTAATTAATTCGACAAATCCCCAGGATATTGCCCAGTTGCAATGGAGACTGTCGCTACCATTGCTGGTCCCCATCATTACGCTGATTGCGATACCTTTAAGTCGGGTGAATCCTCGTCAAGGCCGTTGGTTAAGGTTGTTGCCATCAATATTCCTTTATATGGGCTATCTGGTGTTATTAAGCACTACCCGTACGGCCATTGAGGATGGAAAGTTGTCGCCCCAAGTGGGTTTGATTTGGGTGCACGTTTTGTTTTTTGCCATCGGGGTAATTTTGATTGGAAATCTTCATCATAAAATCGCCTGGTTTCGTCGGTCACGGCAATAGGGCTATATCATGAAGCTGTTAGATCGCTATATAAGTAAAGTGGTGATTACATCAATACTCATGGTGGTATTTGTTGTCGTTGGGTTGGATGGAATCTTCGCTCTTATTGATGAGCTACAAAACCTTGAAAATAATTATCAGTCTCAGGAAGCCTTACAATATGTAGTGGCAACCCTTCCCAAGCGGTTTTATGAATTTATTTCATTATCGGTATTAATTGGCTGCTTACTTGGGTTGGGTTCTTTGGCAAACCATAGTGAATTAACCGTTATGCGGGCCGCCGGTATGTC
>JAIPFG010000015.1 GCA_021736745.1 Pseudomonadales bacterium | reverse complement strand
CAGCAACAGCGCCGCCAACAAAAGTACGTGGCGGCGGCGGCATCGCTGGAGCGGGCTATCCGAATATCCCCGCGTAATGCAGAACTTTATCTGGAGTTAGCTAAGGTTCGGCAGGAACAGGGTAATCAAGGGCAGGCTGAGCAGCTATGTAAAAAAGCCGTTGCCCTGTCAAACCAAGCGACGGTGATTAAATTTGACTGTTTGGCCTTGTTGTTGGAAAACTAAAAAACGTGGCAGGCGGTAAGACAAGCTGAGATTTTTAGTCCAAACCTGTTTCCTCTCTCACCTGCTCTATATGCGTCTTAAGTTTGTCCAAGAGATGGCAGAGTTGTTCTTTCTCCTTTTTCGAGAGTGTATCCGTAAATAAGGCTGCCTGATCGCTGAAGGGTGGGAGAATCCGCTCGTAAAGTGCTTTACCTTCTTCTGTGAACCAAATTAAGGGGCTTCTCTTATGCTTTTTGTTGGGCAATTTGGCAACCAATCCCTTTTGCCCCAACTCGGTAATCGCACGACTGATAGTGGCTTTATCCTGATGGCTTAAGTCCACAATTTGACGTGCTGTTTGCGGCCCCATGCGGCCAATAACCCCCAAGACACGCCATTCTCTGAAATTGATACCAAATTGATTCATATTTTTTATGCTGCCACCAAAGGCCATTAAGTTGGCAACGATGGTAATTTGATAACTAATGTGAATTTCCGGCGGCATACCCGCTGTAAGCGATGTATTTTTTGATGGTGGGAGCGGTGCTATTTTCATGGTGATAACTCAATAAGTGTTTGAACAATCGGAGAAAATTGTTGTTGAGTGACTTTAGTTAATGATGTCTTTCAAGATAAAGATTGTCAAATATATGTTGAAATTGAAACATTTTATTGACAATAAAATTATGTTGTGACAAAGTTTAATTGTTGAATATTCAACTAAATGTTGTATATGAAACTATTTTGAGATTGACAGTACTCCCTTTATGACATTGTTAAGAGCAAAAACCATCGAAAGTTTTTTGCGCTAATCCGTTCTATGTCAAGGGCTTGCATGGCAACGATAACAATATCCAGTAAGAGACCCAGGTATTGATTTTGGATAAACAAAGTTGTTGGTGACACAAAAAGGGCTAACAGAGGAATAAAATGTGATGAAACTAAAAAAAATAGATGTTACGGCTACGATTTTTATCGCTTTGGGCTTGGCACTCTCAGCGAATAGTGCTGTTGCGGAGTTGGGGAGCAAGAGATCATTAGACACATTCGAACTTGAAGAAGTAGTGGTCACTGCCCGAAAACGGGAAGAGCGATTACAGGATGTGCCGATTGCGATGACATCATTATCCGCAGAATCAATTTCGGATGCGGGAATCAACGATGTCATGGATGTCATTGATATTATTCCAAGTACAACCTTTGAGCCGGGTGATGACCGGGTGAGTGCGAATGTCACGTTGCGGGGGGTTAACCGCTCACTACGTTCTGACGAGCCTGCGTTCGGGTTGTATCGGGATGGTGTGTATATCGGCGGACAGATTTCGGCGCTGCCAGAGTTTATGGATTTGGCTAATATCGAAGTATTACGTGGACCACAGGGTGGTCTATACGGACGTAATGCAGCGGCAGGCGCGCTTAGTTTTACCAGTGCGGCGCCACAGCCCGCGAGATTGGCTAATCTACAGGTAAAGGCGGCAAATAAAGAGCGTAAAGAAGTACAGGGAATGATTAATGTGCCGTTGATCGATGAGAGTCTTCTGTTACGTGCAGCTTTCCTCTATGAAGACCAGGATAGCGGTTTTAATTATAACCCGGTGTTACACCAGGAATTGGATGCAGAAGAAAATACGGCGATGCGTATTCGCCTGAAATGGCAAGCAAGTGATGCGCTGAATTTCCTCTTTACCTATGAAAATACGGATAAAGAATGTGGTTCTTGTGGTTTAGCATCGTTAATTACTGAGGCTGAAGCTGGAGGTGCTGCTTTTGCGATTGCCTCCATTCCAGGGCTCGGCCCGGTTGATATTGCTGAGCCAATTGTCGGTTTGGATGAAGATGATCTGCGCAATAATCGCCGTGACTTTAAAGACTCGCTCGATGTGGAGCAGGATATTTGGATTTTAGAAGGTAATTATGCAACTGACGCTGGGACGTATACCGGCATTGTCAGTTATCGTACCGTCGATCTGAAAGGTCAGCGTGATAATGACCATACGATACTGGGTGACAAAACGGATAGACGAGATATCGAACAAGATAGTCTATTTCTCGAATTAAGGTTCGCTTCCGAATCTGATGGCCCTTTTAATTTTGTGACGGGATTAAATTATTTTCAGGAAGATAGAGCTTATGACACCGACCAGCTGGTGAGGATCTTCCCAGGTATCGTCGGCGGCAACTTCACGACGGGCGATAATGCCTTCAATATATTTCTGCAAGATTTTGCAGGATTACCGGATTTTGTACGGCAAAATTTGGTGGGTCCTGGTTTCGGTATAGAGGGCGCAACACTTGAAAATGGCAGTCCACTGCCTATCGTGACAGATGGTAATGGTTTTTCTGGTGAGTCCGGCGCTTCCTTCCTGGCGGATACTAATAACGATCAAGAACTGGATTCCTTTGCTTGGTTTATTGAAGCGGATTATGACATTAACGAGCAGGTCAATGTTTGGGCCAGTCTGCGTTATACACGAGATGAAAAGTCGATTGATTTTGAACAGTTAGTGACCAACTGTGATTTCGCCTGTCATGGTTTTCTGCGCAATGTCCTTGCTCTCAACCAAGTATTTCTGGCCGATGGGACGACCATTGACACCTCTACTTCCCAGTTGGTTGCGGTGTTTGATGATGAGGTTACCTTCTCACAGTGGTCGCCCGGCGCGGGAGTCACCTACCGTCCCCGCGACGATATGACCTTGTACGCGAAAGTTGTTACCGGTTTTAAGGCCGGTGGATTTAATGAAAATGCCGGGCGTGTTGACGATCTTCCGTTGGATGAAGAAGAGTCGATCGGATATGAAATCGGTACAAATCTTAATCTGTTTGAGGGATCAATGGCCCTGCGTTTAGCCGCTTTCTATCATGAACGTAGCGATACAGTAATTGCCATTGATGACCCTTCTCTGCCCCCAGGTACGAATTTGATTGGCGCATCGAATGCCGATGTTGACACCTGGGGAATGGAACTTGAATTGGCATCGCGACCACTGGAAGGCTTGGAGGTTAATGCTTCATTGGGCTATTTGGAAGCAGAATTCGCTGAATTCAATGCTTATCGAGATGGTGTGGCGATTGACCTTTCCGGAAATCAAGTGCCGCTTGTTTACGATTGGACAGCCAGTGTTCAGGCCTCCTATCGTCACGATATTTCCGATACCGGACTACAGCTTTTTTACTATGGGCTGTTCACCGCGAAGAAAGATGGCTGGCTGGACGAAAAAAACAGCTTTGCAGCAGATGATGTATACCGACTCAATCTTAAGGTGGGTGTTGAAGGGGAATCCTGGCGTTTGGTTACTTTTGTTGATAACGCCTTTGATGATGTGGATATTGCCTATCAAAACCCACGCAATCAATTTCGCACCTATACACCGGGCCGAACTTACGGTGTTCAGTTCAGTAAAAGTTTTGATTTTTGAACGAGATTGGGCTGAGTTAAATTTAGGGAACCTTTGACATCATTTCCGGGGCCGTTGGGTTGGCCCTTTTTACAGGGGTCCTTGACCGGGAACCACTTAATATTGATTGATTTGCTTGTACGCCATCAGCTATGGCGGGGTAGCTTATTGATATTGTTGAGAAGGAGCAGAGAGTGTTGGTAATTAGTGATCGTCATGTGAGGGAACTGCTGACGTACGAAATCTGTATGGAAGCGATCCGCGAAAGTTTAAAAGCGGTATCCAGTGACAAAGCGATCCAGCCTATGCGGCAAATGTTCCGGTTGCCCAACGTCCAGGGAATCTTGGGCTGGATGCCGGGCTATGTGGATCTAGCCAGTAATGAAAATGCTTTGGGTTTTAAGCTTATGTCGGTGGTGCCGGCCACCAAACAAAGAATGGTGCATAACGGTGTTGTGGTGTTGTTTGATGAACTGAGTGGGCATGTGATTGCACTAGTGGAGGCGGGTTTATTAACCGTGATTCGAACCCCTGCGGCGAGTGCCGTGGCAACGGATTTGCTTGCGCGACCGGAATCTAGAAGCTTGGCGGTCTTGGGTGCAGGTCATCAAGCGCAGGGACATTTAGAGGCAATTTCCAAGGTTCGCAAGATTCAAGAAATAAAGGTTTGGAGTTTAAATCCGGAGAGCGCTAACGCTTTTTCCGCGAAGGCTATTAAACAGTACGGCATCAAGGTAACGGCCTGTATGGACGTGCAAGAGGCGGTTCGAGGGGCAGACATTATTTGCACCTGCACCGCTGCGACAGATCCCATTTTAAAATATGAGTGGATCTCCCCAGGCACACACCTGAATGTCGTGGGTTCGAGTATACCCATGACAGCAGAGATAGATAACGATGTTGTGTCCAAAACCAGCTTTTTTGTCGATCATAAAGAAACGATAAAAGTTCAGGGAGGCGAGTATCGTCGTGCGTTAGAGGCTGGTGTGATTAATGAAAATCATATTCAGGCAGAGATAGGAGAGATACTCCTTGGCAAGCATTCCGGGCGTCAGTCCGAAGATGACATTACCCTCTATAAATCGGTGGGCATTGTTGCCTATGATCTGGCAGCGGCGCATGCGGCATATCAAGCGGCACTTCAATCGGGTTTAAGAGTTGACGTAGAGCTGGTTAGTGATGCGCAATTACCGTAATAGAATATAGAGTGATCCTTCCCATGGAAAATTATGATGTCATTATTATTGGCGCAGGCATGGCGGGAATTTCTGCCGGTTACGAGCTTGCGGAATCAAACCGGGTGCTGGTGCTAGAGCGCGAAGATCAGCCGGGCTATCACTCAACGGGCCGGTCAGCTGCTGTGTATGCGTCTTCCTATGGTAGCGAGAAGCCAGCTGTTAATGCCCTAACTAAGGCTAGTGGTGGTTTCTTCTCAAATCCACCTGAAAATTTCTCAGTGCAATCATTGCAGCGCCAAAGAGGGGTCTTGTTTGTCGCACACCAGGATGAGATTGGTGCGCTTGACAAATTTTTCCAAAATTTGAAGCCTCATAATCAGCAACTGGAATTGATGAGTGGTAGTGACGTCAGCAAGCTTGTGCCTATTTTGAAGCCGGAATATTGTGTCAAAGGCGTTTATGACAGGGATGTGTTTGAAATTGATGTCCATGCTTTGCAGGAGGGGTATCTAAGAGGCATGCGCCATCAGAGTGGAACGCTGATAACGAATTTTGAAGTAACGGAAATGCGTTATCAGAATGAGCAATGGATAATTTCCAATGGGAATAAAAGCTATTATGCGCCAATTGTGGTGAATGCGGCGGGTGCGTGGGTAGATGAGCTGGCTAAAATCGCTCAGGTTCGTCCCGTCGGCATCCAGCCACTACGGCGCAGTGCTATTTTAGTTGACCCGCCAGAGGGGCCTGCAGTGGATAATTGGCCCATGGTGGTTGATGTACAGGAGAATTTTTACTTCAAACCGGATGCCGGGAAAATAATGGTGTCTTCGGCTAATGAAGATATTTCTGCTCCTTGTGATGTACAACCTGAAGAGTTGGACATCGCCTATGCAGCACATTATGCCGGAGAAGCGACCCATCTGAATATTCAACGGGTAGAGCACTCATGGGCGGGTTTGCGTAACTTTGTACAGGACCGGAGTCCAGTGATTGGATTTGATGGCGAGGCAAAAGGTTTCTTTTGGTTAGCGGGACAGGGGGGGTATGGCATTCAAACTGCCCCAGCAGCGGGAAGATTGGTG
Organism: Pseudomonadales bacterium; assembly: GCA_021736745.1. Taxonomy (GTDB): domain Bacteria; phylum Pseudomonadota; class Gammaproteobacteria; order Pseudomonadales; family IMCC2047; genus JAJFKB01. The sequence continues at coordinate 13,361 of JAIPFG010000015.1, read as the reverse complement.
GCAAAACTTATTCAGGAGGATTTGGTGCCAGATGATCTCGGCAAATTAGGATTGACCAAGGAACTGGTTTCCCCGCAAAGGTTAAAAGGACGATGATCAGTCTAAGGTTTGTTAGAGCAATTGTGTTGCCAGGACTAATTTTCCAATCGGTTATTATCGCAGGTGGTTACGCAACCGGTCGAGAACTGGTGGAATTTTTCCTTTCAAATGGCCCGCGCGGTGGTGCGATGGGCATGTTGGTTGCTGCTCTGGTATGGGGGGTAGTATTAGCGATTTCCTTTGAATTTGCACGGCGCTACAAAAGCTATAACTATAAACATTTTTTTCAACAGTTGTTGGGTCGGGCCTGGTTTTTTTACGAGGTCGCCTACTTAGCTGCGCTTCTCCTGATATTGTCAGTGATTGGTTCCGCTGCAGGGGCTCTTGCAGAAGAAACCTTTAATGTGCCCTCGATTGTTGGAACAGTATTCTTGATTGTCAGTATCGGGGTGCTTACTTTTTATGGTAGCAGTCTGATCGAAAAAGTTCTGGCAAGCTGGTCCATCGTTTTATACCTGGTCTATGCGGCATTTTTAATCATCGGTTTCATCAAATTTGGTGATCATATTGCACAAGGCTTTGAGCAGAAAAATGAGGCAGGCTCCTGGGCCTTGGGGGGATTGCAATATGCCTCCTACAATTTGGCGATTGTGCCGACTATTCTATTCTGTATCAGGCACTTGGCCAGTCCCAGAGAAACAGTTTGCGCCGGTTTTTTAGCGGGGATATTGGCGGTTATTCCTGGGGTGCTTTTTTATTGCGTGATGGTCGGTTTTTATCCGGTAATTCTCGAAGCGCCAGTACCGGTCAATGTGATTCTGGCAGCCATGGATATACCGCTGTTCCAGACGGTGTTTCAAATAGTCATCTTAGGTACCTTCATTGAAACAGGCACTGCATTATTGCATGCGCTGAATGAACGCCTAGCTTCAAACTATGAAGTGCAACAAAAGCAAATGCCGATTTTCCTGCGTCCGATAGTTGCTTTGCTGGTTATGAGTCTAGCGATTTTTGTGGGTGAAAAAATTGGGTTGGTTAAACTAATTGCGCAAGGCTATGGCATGCTGACCTATGTCTTTTTGGCCGTGTTTATTGTGCCATTGTTTACGGTTGGACTGTATCGACTGGTTGCAAAACGAGATACTCACAGAGTCTTACCTGATTTCGGACTGTCCGAATAGGAACACCAATCACTCCAGCTACCAGGATAGAGCTGTGCATTCTCTATGCCGGCTAGTTTTAGAGATAACAAATTAACGCAGGCGGTGACGCCCGACCCGCAATAAACGACGGTTTGTTTATCTTTGTCCAGTCCGGCCCAACGTTCTTGTTGCTCTGCTTCAGAAAGGGCCTGACCCAACTCGTTGGTGACGCCTTGCCAAGGATAATTTAAAGCCCCTGGAATATGTCCGGCGACCGGGTCAATCGGTTCTTCAAGGCCCTGAAAACGAGGTGTTTCTCTCGAATCGATTAACTGTAGTGTCTTATCCTGAAGATGTGCCGTTAGCCACTGGTAGTTGACCGTTTGGTCCGCTATCGGGTGGGCTTGAAAATTGCCTTTATCAACAGCAGGAACATGTTGCGATAATGGCAACCCTTGTGCTGCCCATGCCTTTAATCCACCATTAAGAATTTGTATTTTTTGATGACCAAAGTGCTGTAATAACCACCAAAGTCGAGCCGCACCTGCTTGCCGATTATCGTCGTAGGCGATAATCAGGCTGTCCCGGTTAACCCCCATTTTTTGCATAGTTTGGGTAAATTGCTCCGCGGAAGGTAATGGATGGCGGCCACCGTGCTGGGCTTTATCGCCGGACAGTTGAAGTTCCATCGCAAGATGCTGTGCATTTGGGATATGGCCTGCGTCGTACTGCTGGCGGCCCAGCGCGAAATCGGCGAGTGAAAAACGGCAATCGAATATCACTAACCCTATGCCCACACTCGTATGCATAAGTCGACTCAATTCCTTGGGTGAAACCATAATTCCCATAGTTACAGCTATTCCTTAACTCAAGGTAAATGAAGTACTGATCGCTACGTCGCTTTGAGCCAATAAAGGGGGCATATTTTAATACTGATATAGTTTCCCGTTTCAGAGGTAACCTTAGTTCTTAATCTAGACTGCCCATTACCTTTGCTGCTGCTGCGATTGTCGCCTGAATATCCTGATCCGTATGCGCTGCCGACATAAATCCAGCTTCGTAAGAAGCCGGTGCGAGATAGACTCCCGCATTCAGCATGCCGTGAAAGAAACGATTAAAGCGCTCAATGTTGCAGGCCATTACCTGCTGGAAATTGGTAATTTTTTTGGCTTCGGTAAAGAAGCCACCGAACATGGTGCCGACATGGTTGGTAGTAAAGGGGATATTGGCGTCCTGGGCGGCACTTCTCAGTCCCTCAACAAGCTGGGTGGTTTTTGCAAAGAGCGGTTCGTAAAAGCCCGGTTTACTGATTTCTTCCATCGCAGCGAGACCAGCGGCCATGGCTACTGGGTTGCCGGAAAGGGTGCCCGCTTGGTAAATCGGGCCGAGGGGTGATATTTTTTCCATGATTTCGCGTTTGCCGCCAAAGGCGCCAACCGGCATACCCCCGCCAATAACTTTACCGAGAGTCGTGAGGTCGGCGTCGATGCCGTAATAACCCTGTGCACCTTGCAGACCGAGGCGAAAGCCGGTCATGACTTCGTCCAGAATCAGCACGGCGCCATATTGATTACAAACAGAGCGCAAGCCTTCCAGAAAGCCGGATACAGGTGGAATGCAATTCATATTGCCGGCCACCGGCTCGACAATGATACAGGCAATTTGTTCACCCACTTCTTTAAAGGCCTGCTCGACGGTGGTGATATCGTTGTAAGTCAGTGTAATGGTGTGCTCGGCCAAAGCCGCTGGTACACCCGGTGAAGTGGGGACGCCGAAGGTCAGCGCGCCGGAACCTGCTTTGACCAGCAACGAATCGGAATGGCCATGATAGCAACCTTCAAATTTGACAATTTTATCGCGCCCAGTATGGCCTCGGGCCAAGCGAATCGCGCTCATGGTGGCTTCGGTGCCGGAATTGACGAAGCGAACCAGATCCATGTTGGGCATGATGTTGCAGATTTTTTCGGCGAGCTGGGTTTCCACTTCGGTCGGTGCACCGAAGCTCAAACCTTGATTGACGCGCTCGATTACCGCCTGACGAATGGCCGGATGGTTGTGGCCGAGAATCATCGGACCCCAGGATAGCACGTAGTCAATGTAGCGTTTACCGTCGGCGTCGAAGAAGTAAGCACCGTCCGCGTGGTCGATAAAGAGAGGAGTGCCGCCGACCGCTTTGAAGGCGCGAACCGGGGAGTTAACGCCGCCGGGAATAAATTGTTGAGCTTGCTGAAAAAGAGTTTCGGATTGAGTCATGTTTTTAGTCAATAAATCAGGTGAATAGAAATCGTTGCATCAGTGATGAGTCTTTGTCCGGGCTAAATTGGTCGCACTACCACCAAAATGATAACGGCGAACAATATTAACACGGGAAATTCATTAAACCAGCGAAAGAAGATGTGGCTTTTCGTATTCAAGTCTTTTTGAAAGGCCCTGACAAAGTAGCCACAGATCATGTGATAGGCCACTAGGAGTAAAACCAAGAATACTTTAAGGTGGAACCAGGCTTCGGTTTTGTAAAAATCCCAATTCAAATAACTGAGCCAGATGCCAAAACCGATGCTCAGCCAGGCAAACGGACTGATGAAACGATAGAGTTTGTATTCCATCAGGGCCAGTTGCTTTTTGGTGTCCTGATTGCCCGTCATGGCATGGTTGACGAAAAGCCGGGGTAGGTAAAAGATGCCAGCAAACCAGCAAACAACAAAGATAATATGAAAGGCTTTAACCCAAAGCATAGTCGACCTAAATTGTGATCATTATAATTATTTGTGTAAGTAAAAGTTCTCGATATCCTGGCGGGTCACAATCCCCATCACAGAGGTGATCATGGGTGCGTGCACGCGCTCAACGTAGAGTGCCTCGATGTGATACTGATGTAAAGTGTCAAGGGCCTCTTGTAAGGTGGCTTGACGGTGAATTGGTCTAATTTCCCGGCGTCGACCAGGAATGGAGAGTAGATCCAATACCTCAATATCCTCATTCCCTTCATTTTCTCCCAATGGAGGATGCTCGGCTAAAAAACGCGCTAAATCCGCCGCCGGGAGAAGTGAAATGGGGGTGCGGTCCTCCAGAAGTATAATCCATTCCGGTTTGTTGAGTAGGAGGTCAGCAGCCTCTTGCATAGGAATATGACGGTGATGGCTAATGATATTTTTATTCATTAGGCGGGCAACGCCGGTACGGCTTAAGGCTTGCAAGACAGGGGCGTCGCGCAAATGAACACCCTGTGCCGCAAGCAGAGTGCTAAAAATGGATTTCTGTTTAAAGATGACGCGGGTGGTAAGGTTTGAGACTACGATAATGAGCATGCCGGGTAAAATAATATTGGAGTTGCCGGTGAGTTCTAACAGGGCCATCAGAGCAGCCAGTGGAGCCTGTAGTACCGCACCCATCATGGCCCCCATGCCTAGCATGCTGTACATTCCGATATCGGAACTATAGTCAGGTAGTAAGGCCGATCCGATAACCCCTAACGCGCCGCCAGCGCTGGCTCCTAAGACAATTACCGGACCGATCAGGCTATAGGGCATGCCTAGGCCGATGGGTACCGCCGTGGCGAATAACTTGCCGATGGTGAGAATACAGAGCATGCTTAGCCCAAGATTGCCTAACAGCGCTTGGTTAACTGAGTCGTAACCGACACCCATGATAGCGGGGATAAAAAAGGCAATGGTGCCGGTGAACATTCCGGCGAGCAGTGCCCGCGGCAGAATGTGGTAATGCTGAAAGCGAGTGCAGTATCGAGTGACCTGGATAAAGAGTGCGGCGATAGCACCGAGGATAATGCCCATTAATATCGTGAAGGGGATATCCCAAAGCGACTGAATACTCATCGCGGGTACATCAAAGGCGGTATCAGCGCCATACACCATGCGGCTAATCACAGCGGCAGTCACAGAGGCAAGAATTACTGGCGTAAAGCCAGTAATGGTATATTCCATCATGACCACTTCCATGGCGAAGATCACCCCCGCAATAGGTGTATTGAAGGAGGCCGAAATGGCTGCCGCCGTCCCACAGCCGACAAGCACGCGAATGCTGTTATTGGGTAAATGAAAACGACGACCCAGGTAGCTGTTGCAAGCGGCACCCATATGAATAGCGGGACCTTCCCTGCCGGCAGATTGACCACTGACAAGGCTGATTACCCCCATAAGGAATTGGGTGCCGATGTTCTGGAGACGCAGGTGTCCTTCATGGAAGTTTAGACGCTCTAATACCAGCGTGACCCCAATCTTTTGTGTATCTTTACTCAGGTAGTTAAGGATGAATCCCGCTACCAGGCTTCCGGTTACGGGTGCAACAAAGCGTAAGTAGGGTTCCAGTGATTCGAAATTTTCCGGGTTATTTTCAGGTAGCCAAAATCGCAGAGGTATTTCAATAGCGAGGCGAAAAATCAGTATGATCAGGCCAGTAATAACCCCGGACAGTACCCCTAGCAAAGCGTATTGAGGTAGCGCGTCAAGATGTGCCAAGCGTTCACGGAAGTGTTCCAGAGTGAAAATATTAGTGTTCATTGAGTGGTTGTTTTGAATATCCAGATTATCTTTCTATTTATGGATGGACTTTATTATACTGGTCGATTCAGTATAAATCGTTAGTCAAGGCAGTTATCGCCAACTATTTATGAAGAGGGGCTTGTGATTAAGGTCGGAGTTGTTGGAGGAACCGGTTATACCGGAGTAGAGCTTTTACGCTTGATTGCGGGGCATCCGCAAGCGGAGTTGTCACTGATTACCTCGCGTTCAGAAGAAGGGAAAGCCGTTGCGGATATGTACCCGAATTTGCGTGGTGCTGTGGATATTCGGTTTTCATTGCCGGATAACGACGGGCTGGGTGATTGCGACCTTGTTTTTTTTGCTACACCAAATGCAGTGGCCATGCATCAAGTGCCCGATTTATTGAAGCAGGGAGTACGCATTGTCGACCTGTCGGCGGATTTTCGTTTGCGTGACAATAAAGAGTGGTCGCGTTGGTACGGTGCGGTCCATGCCTGTCCTGAGATACTTGAGCAGGCTGTTTACGGCTTGCCGGAAGTAAATCGAGCGGCGATAAAAGAAGCGAGAATCGTAGCAAACCCCGGATGCTATCCAACGGCTGTTCAGTTGGGTTTTCTGCCTTTGTTAAAACAAAACCTAGTCAACACTTCGTCGCTTATTGCCGATGCTAAATCAGGCGTAAGTGGTGCCGGACGTGGAGCGAGCATCGGATCGTTGCTCTGTGAAGCAAGTGAAAGTTTTAAGGCCTATGCGGTATCTGGACACCGACATCTTCCTGAAATCAAACAGGGCTTGGTGCAAGCGGCATCAATGGATGTTGAACTGACCTTCGTGCCGCACTTGACGCCGATGATTCGTGGTATTCATGCTACCCTCTATGCCGATTTAACGGTGGGTCAGGTTGATCTGCAATCCCTTTATGAGGAAGCCTACGCGACTGAACCTTTTGTCGATATATTACCCCAGGGTTCGCATCCGGAAACCCGCAGTGTGAAAGGTAGTAATTATTGTCGAATAGCCGTACATCAACCACAAGAAGGGAATAGGGTTGTAGTGCTATCCGTGATTGACAATCTGGTTAAAGGCGCAGCAGGGCAAGCAGTACAGAACATGAATATCATGTTTGGTTTACCTGAATCGATGGGGCTTGAAGCGATTGCGCTGATGCCCTGATCCACCAAATTAATGAAACGCAGATAACCGATGGCAAGAGTACGGGGCAGTAAACAAGAGAATCTGGTACTTAAACCACATCGGCCAATGCGCAGGATTGGGTATGCGGTAGGGCTGTTTTTGGTGGTTTCTTTGGCACTCGGGATGAGTTTTATGATGGGGCGGCAACACGAAGCGAATCGTCTATCATTGTCGCCGGAACAGCAACAGCAATTGGTGGTGGTGAAGAGTAAATTGGCGGCACTGAAGCGGGATCGGAAAGTGGACCAATTAGCGCTTGAAACCTCTCGGAAGACGATTGAGGAATTGTCCGCAGAGATATCCCAATTGAAAAAATCAGTGGCTTTTTATCGCAGTATTATGGAGCCGGGAAATTCCCCGCCGGGATTACAAGTCCATGATTTAGGTGTAGAACATCTGGGTCAAATGAGATACCGGGTCAATTGGGTATTGGCCCAGGTGGGTAAATCCAAAGGTACGATTGGGGGAGTCGTGAAGGTCAATTTCTGGGGAGCGAGCGCTGATGAGAAAAGGGTGCTATCCTTAAAAAATATTGCAGAAGATGAAATACAAAATAACTTCAAGTTTCGTTATTTACAACACTTTAATGCAGTGGTTCATATTCCAGAGGGCTTTGTTGTGGAAAAAATTGAAGTCGTTGCCGAATCCACTGGGAAAAATCCAATGACCGTAACCCGTGAATTTGATTGGGTAACACAGGAGACGCTTGCAGATGTGGGGGAGTGATAAGAAAAGTCCGCGGCATAATTATGATACGTTGATTTCCAGTAAAACGGAGATTGTCGGCGACCTTAAGTTTACCGGAGGGTTGCATATAGATGGATATGTCAAGGGTAGTGTTGAAGCGCTGGAAACTGAAAATGCTGTTGTGCGGATCAGTGACCATGGTGTTGTTGATGGTGAAGTAAAAGCACCACATGTCATTATCAATGGCCAAGTCATTGGCAATGTTTATTCTTCAAAACATGTGGAGTTGGCGGTTAATGCTTCAGTGACAGGTACCGTGCATTACCATTTGTTGGAAATGGTGATGGGGGCCCAGGTGAATGGTAATCTGGTGCATCAGGTAGAACCCCAGAGTACTGAACAAGCGAATAAAGTTAAGTTGAATATCGCCTCTCCCAACCCATCTCCAGACCTTCCAAATCAACCGGATTCAAAGCCATTAGCAAATAGTTGACTAAAATACTCGGAAAAGGCAGAATGTGTGAGATTTATTACAATTTAGCGAGGTTTAATCATTATGTCTGAAGTGGTTGTTCAGGCGCCATTGGCCTTTTGTGATGCTGCGGCGTCGAAGGTGAAAGCTCTTATTGAGCAAGAGGGTAACGACCAATTGAAGTTGCGCGTATTTGTTACGGGTGGTGGATGTTCGGGGTTTCAGTATGGATTTACCTTCGATGATGAAATTGCTGAAGATGACACGATGGTGGATAACCAGGGTGTCACGATGGTGGTTGATCCGATGAGCTTCCAGTATTTAGCGGGCTCTGAGGTTGATTATGAAGAGGGACTTGAGGGGTCTCGCTTTGTTGTGCGCAACCCGTCAGCGAAGACAACCTGTGGTTGTGGGTCTTCCTTCTCCGTTTAGAAGATATAACTTCGCCAAGCCAAAGTGCCTTTGATTGATCGTGATTCGAGCCAATATAAGGTGCTTTGTATGAAGAAAACCGACCAATACCTTATCCCATTAATTCTATGCTTTTTCTTCACTATAGCGGGAGTTTCGGAAGAACTGCCGCATAATCCTTCCCTAAAAAATGCTATCCCAGAAGATCAGTCTGCAAAATATGTGGCACAAATTCGCTTGCACACCCCGGAAGAAATCAAAGCGGTTTTGGAAAAGGCGCAGGCTTTAGTCGATAAAGGCGAAAAATTCCCGGATTTTGATCCTATTGCGGTAATACTTCATGGGCCAGAGATAAAGGTTTTTGCCCGTCAAAATTATCAAATGTATAAAACGATTGTTGAGTTGGCTGCGCGACTGGAGGCCTTTAATGTAATCGATGTGCGGGTTTGTGAAGTGCAGATGGCGAAGGATGGCATTAAAAAAGGTGATTTGCCGGCTTTCGTTGATACGGTTCCTTATGGGCCTGCCGAGGAGCAGCGATTATTGAAAAAGGGATATACGTATTTTTGATGTCTGCTCTTTCTGGATTTTTTTTGTGAAGAATCCGTTTCAGTCAGCAGTGGAATAACTCGGCTTATGCGTGGTACAGGCCACCTAATATGCATGGTTGAGTGGCGCCGGTAATGGATATCACGTTCCCCGGCTTTTCTTCTAAGCGTTGTTTTGCCAGCCAGGCAAAGGCGATAGCTTCAACCCAATCAGGATCTATACCCAAATCCGCCGTTGTCGCAATTTTGCATTGGGGAGAATGCGCGGCTAACCGGCTGAGCAGATAGCGGTTATGGGCACCGCCACCACAAACAAAGAGTTCGTGGCACTGAGAAAAATAGCGGTTTAAATCGTTGCTTATCGTTTTTGCGCTAAGTTCCACGAGTGTGCTGCAAACATCCTGAGGCGAATAATCGCGATTGGTCTGTGAGAGCTTATGTTGTAGCCATTGGCTATTAAATAATTCCCTGCCTGTGCTTTTCGGGGGTGGTAAGTGGAAATAGTCGTCGGTTAATAGTTGTTCTAATAAAATGGGTGCGGCCTTTCCACCGGCAGCCCATGCACCATCTTTATCGTACTGCCCCTGTTGATGCTGTTGATACCAAGCATCGATTAAGACATTGCCTGGCCCTGTATCGAACCCGGTGTCTGGTAAATGAGCATCACCGGATAGCAAGGTAAGGTTAGCCATGCCGCCAATATTTAAAATCGCTCGATCATTTTTTGAACTAAAGGCTTCCCTATGAAAAGCCGGTGCGAGCGGGGCGCCCTGTCCGCCCGCCGCCATATCGCGACGACGAAAATCAGCAACTGTTGTAATCCCGGTGATATGGGCAATCACATTTGGGTCACCAATCTGCAGTGTGAAGGGTTGCTGGGATTTTGGACTATGACGAATAGTCTGGCCATGACTACCGATGGCTTGAATCTGGCCAGTTGGTATCTTTGCGTTTTCGAGGAGCTGAAGGGCTGCCGCCGCAAAAAGTTGACCCATTTCAATATCGCACTCACCCATTCTTTCGATTTCATTTTCTCCGGGCGTACAGAGGCTGAGAACTTTGGATCGAAGGTCCGTGGGTAGGGGGTGCTGGTGATGGCAGAGTAACTCAGGTGTGCTTGAGCTAAAATCAACGATGGCGGCATCGACCGCGTCCAGGCTGGTACCAGACATTAAGCCGAGAAAATAATACGGCTTTATTTTGGCCATCTGATCAATCGTTATAGGCAAGCATGTGCTGGTACGCTTCCAATTGGGCCAGCACGAGACCTGTGTGTTGTTGGAAACGCTGAAATTCCGATTTCGGAATGGACTTTGCCTTTGGTAGCTTGTCTAAAATGGTGCGCGGATTTCGATGGACGCCATTGACCAAGAATTCATAATGTAAATGCGGTCCGGTGGCATAACCAGTGGACCCCACTTGGCCGATCGTTTGCCCCTGCTTCACTCTCGCTCCATTTTTGACGTAACGTTTATGTAAATGTAAGTATTTGGTGGTGTATTGCTCGCCATGTTTGATAAACACGTAGTTACCGTTGGCTTTGGAATAGCCAGAGGCGACGACGCGCCCTTCGCCTGCGGCGAATACAGGGGTGCCTCGAGGTGCGGCATAATCAATGCCACGATGAGCCCTGATTTTTTTATGAATCGGGTGTTTGCGGTTTGGGTTAAATCCTGAACTGATCCGGGTAAAATCAAGGGGTGCTCTTAAAAAAGCTTTGCGCATGCTGACGCCATCGGCGGAGTAATGGCCGGCATCTCCGTGCATGTCTTCATAACGAAGTGCTGTGTGCACTTTGCCTCTATTAGTGAATTGTGCGGCCAGTATTTCGCCTGTTCCGATTTTTTTACCGTCTAGAAATTTTTCTTCGAATAGAAGGTTAAAACTGTCGCCCTTTCTGGGATCGTAAACGAAGTCAATAACGCCCCCAAAAACATTGGCTAGCTCCATGATAAGGTTCTGTGGAAGCCCTTGTTTTTGGCCGGCTAAAAATAATGAATTTTCCAGGGTTGCTGTGACAAAGCGGGTATGGATCTCCGGCGAGCGTGTTAGTTTCTCAATAGAATACCCTGAATCCGTTCGGCTAAACTGAATGCTTTCGAGCGGGCTTTTAATCCGACGCATTTTTTCCAATGTGCCGTCGTTAATAATAAAAGCCAGTTGTTCTCCCGGATATAACTTCCTTAAACTATCTTCATTGGCAAACTTCTTTGCGGCTTGAGATACATTAAAGACATCTTTTGCGGTCAGGCCTACGCGTGAAAAAAGCGAGCTTAGATTATCACCTGTTTTAACGGTCACTTTTTCCCAATGATCTAAGTTGAATGTTGATGGCGCTTTATTTTCGTCTTGGCTGGATGCTGCTATGTTTGGGCTTTGAGTTGCCGACACCTGTTCAGCAGGACGTTTGGGTTTGGCGGATTGTGAGATGTCAGGTTTTGGCTGAACTTTTTTTAAGGAGCCCGAGCCAGCCTCGCCTTCAGTGAATGTTTTTAAAGTGGATTCAGTTTGTGCCGGGAGATTAAGAGTAAGAGCGATTGAATTTCGTTTTGCTGAAACGTCTTCAGACGGTGCAATGACCAAAATAAGCCCAATAACTATGGTGACTAGGCTCGCAACAAGTACATGTTTTTTGGGGTATTGTTTTGTCATATTGATAGTTGCTTGAGAAAAGTCTTCTCTTGTTGTTTATGTGCGCCATCGGAGACGCAATATTAGTTAAGTATGGCTTAAAAGGGAAAAATTATAACAATTTTTTTAGATTAAAGCAGGTGTCTACGTAGGGAGTCTAATAACAGGATGCTATAATCAGCCGTTTTCTGTCATTTGGCCGGATTCGAATAGGCTAGGCATGGATGCCTATTGATTTATTAGGTAGATATTTTAATGAAGACATCAGTTGCAGATTCATTGGCACTCATTAAGCGCGGTGCAGACGAAATATTATTAGAAGGTGAGTTGGTTGAGCGTCTTCAGAGCGGAAAAAAGTTGCGGGTAAAAGCAGGTTTTGACCCAACGGCACCTGACTTGCATATCGGCCATACGGTGTTGATAAATAAGCTTAAGCAGTTCCAGGATTTGGGGCATGAGGTGATTTTTCTGATCGGAGACTTTACCGGAATGATTGGTGATCCAACCGGGAAGAATGCGACACGCAAGCCCTTAACTCGCGAACAAGTAGAAGCGAATGCAGTGACCTATAAAGAGCAGGTATTTAAAATTCTGGATCCTGAATTAACCACAATTGCATTCAACTCAACTTGGATGAATAAGTTGAGTTCTGCCGAAATGGTAAATCTTGCTGCACAGCAGACAGTGGCAAGAATGCTGGAACGGGATGATTTTAGTAAGCGCTATAAAGCTGGTCAGCCGATTAGTCTTCACGAATTCCTATACCCTCTGGTCCAGGGGTATGACTCCGTTGCGTTAAAAGCGGATGTGGAGTTGGGGGGTACCGATCAAAAATTTAATTTATTAATGGGGCGAGAGCTGCAGAGACATTTTGGTCAGGCACCGCAAATCGTGCTTACCATGCCTATTTTGGAAGGGCTGGATGGCGTTCAAAAAATGTCGAAGTCTTTAGGCAACTACGTTGGTGTTAACGACCTTCCTGGGGAAATGTACCGTAAGATACTAACGATGCCGGATGACTTAATATGGCGTTATTTTGAGTTGTTGAGTTTTAGGGAGTTGGAAGAAATTGAACAATTTAAACGAGAAGTGGAAAGTGGTGTAAACCCCCAGGAAATCAAAAAACGCTTGGCGGAAGAAATTGTTGAGCGATTTCATGGGGCAGAAGCGGCTCGCGACGCCCATAAAGGTGCGGGGAATCAGTTAGAGTTGGGTGAAATCCCCGAGGATCTTCCGGAAATAGAAGTCAGCGCCAATGGCCAAACCGAGGTGCCTATTGCCGCCATATTGAGAATGGCAAATCTAGTGCAAAATAGTAATGCCGCAAGAGATGTTTTGGCTCGCGGAGTTGTGTTTGTCGATGGTGAAAAAAAGGATCAGTCATTTAGATTCGCTATTGGTGAAACACGGATTATTCAGGCGGGTAAGAAAAAGATTGCGCGTGTTACATTGTCCTAGTTGTTCAGGTTAAATGGTATTTATCTCTTTAAATCAATGTCATAACCGATTGTTCTTGGGGTGTTTTGTTGCCTGTTTTTTTAATTAAAAAATTATTTTCATAAAAGTTTAATATTAAGTCTTGTGCAAGTTAAGCGGGCATGTATAATGCGCGCTCTGTTTTGAGGGAGTGAACGAGGTTTGCTCTGGTTCTTTAAGAATATGAGATGTAGAAGCAATACGTGTGGGTGCTTGTTGAAGAATGTTTGGTGACAAACAATCGGAAGACAAGATACTCGAC
>JAIPFG010000014.1 GCA_021736745.1 Pseudomonadales bacterium | reverse complement strand
ACCAAGCCAGGGGTACGCCCGGGCGAGACATCCAGCGCTACGGCCCGGGCGGGGGCTACGTGATACTCGACGGCGAGCGCTACGACATCCGCGCCCAGATCCACAGCATCGGCGGCTACTCAGCCCATGCCGACCAGCGGGGTTTGATCGAGTTTGTTACCCGCATTCCCACAACGCCGGCTGAGGTCCGCTTGGTGCATGGGGATGAGGGCGCGAAGATGGCGTTGGCTGGGAAGTTGCGTGAGGTGCTGGCAGGGATCGAGGTTGTTGTGCCTTGAAGGAAGCTTTGCCCTCCACGTCAGCGGCGTGAAGATAGGTCGAGCCTGAGGCACGGTTTCGACCGTGGACTTTCGCTTGGCATAGCGACCCTTGCCCGCGCGGGTATGCAGCCGGTGTGCATTGCGCGCGACGGGCGTGAGCTGATCTGTGGGCGCCGGCGGATCATCGGCGAGCCGCTCGGCCAGCGGCGGGTTATGCCGCTGGCGCGATTAGGGGATAGACGGCTCGGCACTGGCGGCCTCCGGTCAACCGTTGGTGCATCGCAAGGACTCTCAAGCAGGTAGTATGAATTGTGCTTAAAATACCACTTAGGCTCTTTCGGTTTCCAGAATATACCTGTCTCATCTGAGTTTTCGGTCGAGGTGCCTCTCCTAACTCGTTAAGAAGAATGGTAAGCTTCGTTACATGCGTGACTACCGACTCAGTCCTGAAGCCCTTGCGCATCGCGGGATGCTCGACATCCGCAAGGCCTACCGCATCAACGCGGTCATCCTGCTCGGTCAGGACCGCGGGGTGAGGGATGTGGCCGATGCGCTGCTGCGTCGTCTGGGCTACCGCCACAAAAAGCCGCACCCGCAACCGGGCAAACAGCCGCCGGTTAAAGATCAGCACGCCTGGGTCGAGAAGTACCAGAACCTCAAGGACGCAAAGGCCTCAGGCGAGGTCATCGTGTTCATGGATGCCGCCCATACGCAGCATAACCCGGTGCTCAGTGGCGGCAGGATCAAGCGTGGCAAGCGCAACACCATCCAGAGCAACACTGGGCGGCAGTGGCTCAACATCAACGGCGCGTTCAACATCGAGACGCTGCACTTGACCGACCGCTTCGATGAGGCCATCGCCGAGGTCTCCACCATCGCCCTGTTACGCCAATTCGAAAAAGCTTTTCTAGACGCCCCGCGAATCATCGTCACCTGCGACAACGCCCGCTACTACAAATCGAAGATCGTCGCCGAGTATCTGAAAACATCGCGGATTCAGTTGGAGCTGTTACCGCCTTATAGACTGAATCTCAACCTCATCGAACGATTTTGGAAGTTCTTCAAGCGCAACGTGCTCTTTAACCGCTATTACGAGCAATTCCAGGACTTTCGTGAGGCCAACAACGCCTCACTTTCTGGGCTGGATGCGCATGTCCCGCGACTACGTTCGTTGCTGGCTTAAAATTTTTCAAATCGTCAATAATTGAAAACCGTAAGTTCGAATAGCTTGGCTAGAAATCGTTGTCTCAATAAGAGTAATTTAATGATCACACTCATGTTTTCTAGTCATAACGGCGCTGACACTTTGCCCGTTATGCTCGAGGCTTTAAAAAAGGTATCGTGGCCCCTAGACCAGCTGAAAATTGTCGCTATAGATAACGCTAGCACTGACGAAACATCGGCAATCCTGGAAAAATATTCGCATGATCTGCCGCTTCATCCTGTTTATTGTGAAACGAGAGGCAAGAACAAAGCGCTAAATTCCGCGCTCCATTTGATTGAAGGAGAGCTTGTTGTCTTTACGGATGATGATGTCATTCCGTCTGCGAACTGGCTAGATGAACTAGTCGATGCCGCTTCAAAATATCCGCATGCGGATATTTTTGGCGGAGCAATAGGGCCTGCATGGCCCTATGAGCCACCAAATTGGATTATTCAAAATGTTCCGCTGGGTCTGGTCTATTCGTTGACAAATCCAAGTCTAGAGTCTGGGGAAATAGATCCAGGGTTTGTTTGGGGCCCGAATATGATGTGTCGAGCAAATCTCTTTCGAGATGGGAATCGATTCAATGAAAGTTATGGCCCTAGTTCTGGGCACTATGTTATGGGCAGCGAGACAGAATTTACAATTCGGATGTCAAACAGAGGCTGCAAGTGTTGGTTTGTGCCAACTGCGATTGTAAAGCACATTATTCGATCTAAACAGCTCAAGCGTCAGTGGATTTTAAATCGCTCGATCCGGTACGGTCGCTATTGCTATAAACGCCAGCCAAGTAGTAAGCCGGTAAAAAAATTTTTTGGTTACCCACGATGGATTGTACGAAAAATGATTGAGTCTTTTGCCGCAGGCTTAATGCGAGGTTCTATAGTGGGTACTGCCCCATCGTTTAAGTACCAATGGCAATCTTACCATTATTTTGGACAGCTAATTGAATCCAGCTCAGATAAATCGAAAAACGATAATTAGCACACAGAGAAATTTCATTTCGCAAGCAAACTTGCTCTCTGTCGTCCGCATCGCCACGATTTTTTTAATGAGTATGTTCGTTAATCGATGAGGTAGATGGTGGGGAACGATGGTTTCTGTCAAATAGGAAGAGCCAGCGGGTTGCGCTGCCAATGTCTACGAACAGATAGGTGTGCTGAGACTTGTCAGCCATCAGAGGCGGGTGTTACACATCTACGTGCATGACTTACGGCGCGTATGCTTACCCAACCCCGGGGGAGGAATAAACGAAAAATTCTTCGCGGCCAATAATCACCCGAGACCATTTAAACAGGAGTGTGACATGAGCAATTCACCTTGTAAAGCGAAGGTCACGTTAGCTGTGGTTTGCGCATATCATGTTCTGCCCGACAACGAGTGGCTCCTGAAGTTGCAATTAGAGTACATTAGAAAATACTGCAGCAATTATCGTGTATATGCTGGTAATGTAAGACTAGAGCCATTAGCAAAAAAAATTCTGAAGGCGGATCCTTGTGTTGACTTGTATGACGTTGTAACTAATGCGCTAAATGCAAATAGGGAGCATGCACAAATATTGGATGTACTCATCAGTAAAGCTATCGATGACGGGTGCGAATACATCTTGACGCTAGATGTAGACTCGTTTCCGATAAACCCTCAGTGGTTTTGTGAAGCGAGTGCGATGTTGGATGCAGATTGCCCGGTCGTGGCAGTGCTTCGAGCAGAAAACGATGATGTTGATTTGACACATCCGTGCGGCATATTTTTTCGCGCTGATTTTGCCGGAGTACGGGAATTAAAGATGTATCCTGACGAGAAAGAAATGGCGACAAGGGAGTTTCAACTCTTTTTGAGCGAATCTAAACAGCCAAAAGTAGATACTGGTATAGGCTTGTCCTACCTGCTATGGCGTCGAAAACTTAAATGGAAATGTCTCGAAAGGTCAAATACAGAAAACGTCCATTATCTAATGGGTGGTATCTATGGTGGCATGATTTTCCATCTCGGTGCGTCATCGCGAAAACCAATATTTTATCGGGACTTTTCAGGTCGTCTTGGACGTTTTTTTTTTAAAGCTGCAAGACTTGCCCATGCTTTGGCGTTTGTCACGATATGTTTCTGAAAGGACCGCTCGATCAAACCAAAAGATATTAGATCGATTGTGTGAACAGCTGAAAGCAGACCCGGAAAAGCTCATGAAAAAACTGAGTTGCGGATAAATGCACCGCTGCTCAGCCGGATTGTAATGGCTATGACGACACCAACTATGAATCTCGGTCAATATTCCACCGATGGGCTCGACTCCGAAGAGAGTGACGGCTGGAGGCGATACAAGTTACAGAACCGCTTTCATATTAAGAACAGATTGAGCTAACATATGGTTATGCCGAGTGCTGTACCGCGAACCACTGCGAGTTGGCCGTTTCGCGCAGACGTCGATGCAAAGGCGGCGGCTGCTCGACTTGTGATCACCGACACGGGTCAGTCGACCTTAGCAACTGCGGTGTGCTCCAATGCCGTCACCGCAACCGTCACCGTCGCGCCTTGCTGATGCCTGGGATCATTTTTGCCATAGCTAAGCATATCACTGGGAGAAGCATCGCCGCATATTTGCATAACGTTGGGGGCGATACCCGTTGTAACCTAGCCGACAAGTCTGAGCCAGCCGCCAGACTCGCTAAACATTGTCGGCAACAGAACTGGAGTTGTATTTATGATCAACAAGCCGTTATTTAGTACCAAAAGCCGACTGCCAAGGGTCATTTTGCTGTGCTTAACGCCTCTGTTCGTAATACCAATACTGGGGTTCTCGAGTACCCCTGTACAGTCATACCTAATAGGCGATGATTATCGGTTAACTTTCGAGGGTGGTATGCGATTTCAGGAGGGAACCTTCGGCTCCAGTAGGCTCGCATATTCCGTTGGTGCCTTTGCTGTAAGCGAGGAATTAAGCACTGTGTGGATTGCCGGGCATGCGCATCATTACAGCGTTGGCGCATATGAGTTGCTGGAGCCAAAAAGATCCTTCTCAGTCAGTCAGTTACCCATCGCAGCAAACTTGCAGTTATTTAAGAAAATCCGTCCAGGAAAAAAGCTTTCGGGTGAGCCTAACCGAATTACTGGGATGCAATTGATCAACAACCAGCTTTGGGTAAATGTTGCGGAATGGTATGATGCGGACACTGATAATAATAATACGACGATGGTGTTTTCTGATGCACTTGATCTCCAAAACTCTGAACAATATGGTTACTTTCAGCTTGAGGGTAGAGCTCACGCAGCAGGATGGATAAGCCCAATACCTACTTCCAAGCAAACCCAGCTGGGCGGGACGCATATCGCCGGATTTGCCAGTAACATCCCCATAAACTCACGTCTCAGTATGGGGCCCTCACTCTTTACCTGGAACCCAGACCAGCACGAGTTAACAGTCTCTGGGTCGACCATAGCGACCAACCGATTGCTCGATTATACTCTGCCTCAACCTCTACATGAAGACGGTTACAATGAGGCGGGTAATAACGATATGTGGACAGAGCTTTCAATCGCCTACGTTGGTTTTATCCCTGAAAATAGCAATCACTATTTGGTTATTGGCTCGTCAGGCGGCCATATAAGTGGGATTGGGTATAAGATCACACAAGATAATGGGCGGAAGTGCGGCGGGCCCTGTGCCTACGACCATGATGATTACTATAATTATTTCTGGTTGTATAGTTTATCAGACATTGAGTTAGTGCGTAACGGTTCTTTGAGTCCGAGTTCTATTCGTCCTATCGACTATGGAGTGCTGCCGGTGTATGACGGAAGGCTGCTGGGTAGCCCCCTAATGATTGGGGCATCGTATTGTGACGATTCCTCCCGTTTGTATTTGCTCTTTGATGGGGTTGACAAAACTCAGAATAAATACGAACCGCAACCCGCTCTTTTTGTGTATAAGCTTTCCAAGCGGATAGCCGGCGAAATGAATGCTCTGGAAGTAGGGGCTGGCGAGAGTGAATCAGACTAAGACGCGAGGAGATATTGTTTATTACGAAGATGGCGATGCACCAGACAATGCCGTGAGGGACGACACCATGAAACGCCGACTGTCATTGCTGTTGTGTTTATGAAGCTTGTATCCAAAAAATAGCTTGGCATACCTCGGCAGGGGGAATTGCTAAGCAACAGGCTTTAGCTAAAGGAAGAAGAGACATATGCAAAATCCGCAGAGAAAGAACAATTTGGCAAGAAAAAATACCTGTGACAATCTGACTTGGCCTTGCCTAGGCCTGAGCGATCGTCAGGTTTAGTCAGCACTTTGAGTGTCGATGCTCGGGAATCCACCAAGTTTCCGGCTTACGTCATTCTACGGTGATGATTTTCAGTCATTGTAGAAAAGGAGGTGGCTCGGGGCCAAGCCCAATTTCATGGGATTAAATGGCGCAAATTGATCTTAAACCAGGCCGTGCGTTTTAGCAGAACTATGCCTTCGGCTGTTGGTGTCGTTGATCATCTACGTCTATCAATAACCGGTTATTCATGAATGGGCCTCGATAAATGATCGGCACATAATTATTTCAAAATCTGCATTACCTATACCTTGAGAATACCACTTGAAAAAGCCAACCTTCATAATTATCGGCTCCGCACGCTGTGCGACGACGAGCTTACATGCGTATCTTGAAGAACACCCGCAGATCAACCTATCTCAAATTAAAGAAATTAATTTTTTTTCTAATGCGCGATTTTTTAACCGCGGCTTCGAATGGTATCTAAGTCATTTCTCTTCATTGCATGGCGATGCCGTCGGTGAAGCATCGACCTCGTACACGGCAGCCATTGGAGATGATGACACAACTCCCCGTCGCATTGCAGCTTACTTAGAATCTATCAGGTTAATTTACATTGTGCGGGACCCGATCGATAGACTGCTTTCGCATTATTTGCACTATCAGCACCGTGGCGAACGTTTCGCACCACCATCTGATCTGTTACGCTCAAAAACATTCCTCGACACACGTTGGCAGGGCTGTTACTACCATCAGCTATCTTTGTATCGAAGGTATTTTAGTAAAGAACAGCTGCTTGTTATCACAATGGATGCTCTGCGAAGTGATCGCGAGCAGACGCTACAGCGCATATTTGCGCACATCGGTGTAGAACCTTTCTTTGTAATTGCAAATAACTCTGTCAGGCGATTACATAACAGTAGCGAAAATAGTACAAAGAAATCCGCATGGGGTCGGTGGATGCTTTCTATATATGGTCGAAGGCTTGAACATACGAGAATCCCCTCTTTTGGCAAATCCCTCTGGCGCCGTGCTGCCGAAATAGGGGCTTCTAGGATTACTACACCGGTACTATCCAAGGCTGAATATGAAACATTATTTGACATGTATAAAGAAGACTCTGCCAACCTGCAGAGAGAATACGATGTCGATACTAGTGGGTGGTTTCGTTAATTTCGTGCAGGGTGCGACGATTGGCACAATCACAATCGCTTCGGGTACTTGGAGGAGAAGCTGACAGTGAGTATTCGTGCGACCAGAGCGAGCTTGGACCAGATCAGCACGGCTTACCCCCTCTTTGATTATGTCGAGGTAACTCCCGAGCCTGTGCATGCGTCGCATATTGCCTGAGTCCAAGGTGTGTGAGTGAACATCCCGTTTGCGCTGTATCCCAGGTATCACCGAACCGGACTGCATCACTAATCTGGGCACCTTGGCATCTGGCACGCTCAATTATTAGAGCGGTTGGCGGCTGTATCTGCATCCCGCCCTTGCGCTCACCCAGGATCGGGATCCACCTACACGAAGGATCAGGCGAGCTCTTATAGAGTTTGCGCAAAGATAAAGCACGGTAGAATCTTTAGCGGTGACCGGACGTTGGCTTAACCGCGTGGGCAACGGCTACAACAACTCCTACGCTTTTACGACCAATATTGACTGACTGGCCGGGTTACACAGCGAGGTCTGCCGAGCCTGGCAACATATGCTCATGCGCAGCAGCCACGCCACCGGCTCAACTGGAGCTAGTTTAGCGGCTATGCACCTCGCCAACTCCCGTATGCCTGCAAACTGCATCCGTATCCGAAGTAGCGGTTCTTTGCTTCACGAACTTATCCAGGGGCCAAATGCGGAAGTCACGCTCAGGTGGATCTGTGCCGGGGACCACCGGCCGTCTCCCTGCTGTGACCGCACAACTGGATCCAGCGAGCGCGAGCAGGGCCAACTGCTGTGCCTGAAGGTGCCAGCGGTCCCAAGGGCTGGAGTACGGCTGACAAGTTCGCTGCCGTGCTAAAGATAACCGAACTCAATAAGGCGGACTTTATTAGCGAACACTGCCTACGCGCAGCCAGTACCTTTACGAACACCGACTTTAAGTCGGCCTGTAAGATGTTTTTGTGCAACCGGAGTAAATACCAGAGTGAACTACGTACATTGGTGGAGGCGGTTTCTGCTATCATTGCCCGAGAAATGCTAAGAATCTAGCATTTATCTGATGAATAATGTTAAGTGATCACACAGGCAAATTAGTTGAAGATGGATGAGAAATATCTAGTCGAAATGAACTTTCCGGGCCATAGCCATGAGGAAGTAAATGGCGGCATTTTATTATCATGCTTGACCGCATTTCCAAATGACAAGATCAAGCTAGTTTGTGAAACAAGTCATGCCAATCTTTTGATTTCTAAGGTTAGCCCTTCAGACCAATATAGAGTACATCACATATCAGTAACACACGACCAGATTGCAAAGACCGCGAAACGCCATTTGCGAGGCTACTATCTATCTCCGTTCCGACGCCTTCTTCTTTTGTTGCAAGTGTGTCGCGACTGCAGAGATAGGAAAGGAAAAAGCATTTTACTCTTATCTCATAATGAATTTGATCTTTTTGCGATCAGAGTAATTAATAAAATAAAAAAAATTCCCGCTGGGGTAATTTGCCATGGCAATCTCAATGAATATTTTGCTTGGTTTCCGCGGAACCCTATTAGACGATATTTTTGTTATCGCTCTTCGCTTTTGAAAATTTCTCACAGCAACGTTGGGCTGATTTGCTTAGAGAGATATGTTGCCGAAAATTTAAAGGCACTTTGTCCCACCTTAGCTGCCAACATCCACTTTATTCCACATCCAGTGCTGCCGTTAGATAAACCATGCTCGCGGAATTTTGAGGCTAAGCGCATTGCGTTTGTTGGTCGAGCAACACCTGAGAAACGCTACCAGCTATTTGAGAAGCTGGCAGAGTTATTAAACCATCACGAACCTGGGGGCTTCCAATTTGACCTCATAGGAAGAACGCATCCTGGTAAGCAAGAATTCACATCGTCTCAAGATATGCATGAGCAACTTTCATCGACGGGTTTTATTTGCTTACTTCACGATGAAGCATACTATGCCTTGAGCAGTACCGGCGTTTTGTTAGATGCCGCAAAATTTAAGAAACCTGTGGCACACCTCAAAAACAATTTAGTTAGGATAATCGAAGACGAGTTTGGAGAAATCGGCCCCTCAGCGAATACTATCGAGGGTCTTGCCCGTCGCTTGATTCTCGTAACCGATGCAGAAATCAGAATTTGGGAAGAAAATCTCGGCGCCTTCGCCGCGTCTCGCTCACCTTCCAATGTTGCGTCCTATATTGCCTTGTTTTATCAGGCAATTGGAAGCTAGTTGTCAGACGTTTCGCATGGCTCTCTGGTGTGACTTGCTGCACCGTTCTGGGCCAGATGCTACGGCACTGGCGAAGTTTCCCCGACTGCTCGTGGCAATGAACTAACAATAGAGCCTGTAACCGCGTGACTTGGCCTCCTAGATATTCGGAGAATAAGTACAAGGTCTGCAAACGCTGGAGAGCAAACACTGTGTGCGGCTAGTTGTGGTAATGAGGTCTAAAAGCCTGATTCTGCATGCGCCATATAATCCGAACGAAAAGGCTGTGGGGTATCAGGTTTGCGAGCAGCTATCATTCATGCGCTTTCTCGACTTGGCAATGAATGGCTGCAGGCTACGATAGTAGGCCAGGCGGGCGAAATGCGCTATGCTGACAAACATAATGCGCAGAGTGTCGCCCATTTGGTACGCCAACGAGCGCCTTCGGTGCTTCCCCCGGATGGCGTTACTGGTTCGGCGCCTCGATGTTGCTACCGGGCGGTCAGCACAATAGAAAAGTACATTTTCGAGGAACGCTATGAACCCTTTTCGCCCTTTCGGTGTCAGGCCCAGCGGCGTGGCAATTAAGTGTGTCCCGAGCGACAAACTAAGAATAACTCCTTCTCAGCCTTGAATCATCGGCGACTCAAGATATCATGCCTGAGAAATGGGGCCTATTTCCGGTGTTTTGAGCGCCAAGAGCAACAACATAGCTAAAGTTTAGGAAAATGCCAACCATCATCGATGCTCATGCGGACATACTAGTAGTAATTCCAGCCTATAATCGAGAAGCCACACTCGAAAAAGCAGTAATGTCGGTATTGAGACAGACATATGCTTATTGGACTCTCATGATTGTTGATGATAATTCGATCGATAGTACACCACGAATAATCGAAGATCTCATAGAGAAATACCCAAGGATTAAAGCCAAAAAAAATTGCGAATTTATGCATTCTGCAGCAGGTGCCAGAAATAGCGGTATACTTGAGCGCGGCCAATATCCGTTCATCGCCTTCCTGGACAGCGATGACACCTGGCCGCCACATCATCTCGAAACACAAGTCACCCACCTGAAAGAGCGAAAGGAGATAGATATAGTTTTCGGCGATCTGCAAAGGGTCGCCGAGGATGGCCGAGTTATCATAAATTCAAAGTTTACTCAGCAGCAAGGTTTACCAGCTAGTTTCCGGATAAAGTGGGATGGCGATTTTGGCTTGATTGCAAATGATGGCTTGTTGACACAAGCTCTAAAATATCGGTGGGTACCAGGACTTCATACTTCCGTTCTGCGAGCCAACGTTTTTGATGATCTGCAACTCGAAAGCTCACTTCGTATCGGTGAAGATTATCTCTTTACGCTAGAGTGCATAAACAATGGATTCCGGTTCGGAGCCTCTAAGAAAATTCATCTCCACTATTTGATCCACGAAGCGAATCTTTCAAGTGTTGCTGCGAAAGACCTCCGTTCCCAGGTAACGGCATTGCATGATGAGGAACGATTGCTAACGGAGCTAATTCCATCACGTATTCCACTGACCAGGCAGCAAAGGCGCATACTAAGACTTCATAAAGCTGAACTCTACGCCTGGCAACTTTCGGAGCTATCTTATCTTGAAAATGCTTATGCGAGCGCTATAAAGCGCAAAATATTAGCGGTCCGTCTTTCGCCAACGAATATTTTGTATTGGAAGACGCTCTGGTCAATAATTTTTCGGATACTTCTCCGCCGGGTTGGTATGCGAGCTTTGATTCCATGGAGTTAGTTAAATTAGAACATCCTACACGTGGCTTCTTGGAACCTGATAGGTTATTGCCGCGAAGCAGCCCTCCTTATCTTCATCGCCCGTGGTGCAATGGAGTATCTGTCGCGAACCTGAAGACTGCCTGTATAGCTTTACTTTCCGGGCTGGATGTCTATGCCTAAGACTGCGAGCGTTGCTAACCGAAAATATTTAAATCGTCGGCAATTGACTGATAAATTGGCAATAGCTTGAATTCATAGGCAAAAAAATGCTAAACGTCCTCTTTTTTTTTATTTCTCAATTTTCGGCTTACATTTTATCGATCACCTATAACCCTGCACTTGCATTCGTGGGTTACGAATTAGTTTACTTTTTCTTTCATAGGACCCGCTGGTGGTATTATCAAGTGCCGGACCTCCCGTACTCTTTCGGTATCTCTTTGTTGGTTCTGGCTATTGCTCTTTTTGATCGCAAAAGGACAACGCCTACCCCATGGATCTCATCTGCACCTCTTCGATGGATGTGGATGTTAATTGTGATGCATGGATTAGCGACATTCTGGGCGCTGTTGCCGGATTACCATTATAGATTCTTTGACAATTTCCTGAAACTTGGTATCGTCGTGACTGCCGCGTATAAACTCTGTGCCACTCGGAAATCGTTGGACTATTATCTCTACGCCTACATATTTGGGTGTGCCTACTTAGGCTACTTGCTGTTGAATATGGGCCGTAATTCAGGGGCTCGCGTTGCGAATTTTGGCTTAGTAGATGCTCCAGACGTTAACGCAGTTGCCGCAGCATTGGTCCCTGGTGCTCTTATAGCACTTCATTATTTTCTTAAGGATAAGGGGTGGTCTCGATGGTTGTTCTTTGTCGGCGGCGCGCTAACGGTTAACGCAATGGTTTTGATTAATAGCCGTGGCGCGTTCCTCGGTTTAATTTTAGGCGCAGCCTACTACATTATCAGACTATTCTTTCTCGAGAAGTCGGTTCGTGTTTCCCGAAAAACATTATTAGTAATAACCGTTATGGGTGCATTGGCACTCGTCGAAGTCTTTGATCAAGCAGCAATTGAGCGTTTCTTTGGGTTGCGCGAAGAGGCTCGTCTAACGGAAGGAAAAGAAACAGGCTCAACAAGGGTGTTTTTTTGGAAGGCAGCATTGAGGATGAGTCAAGACCACCCATGGGGAATGGGCGTGGGTGGCTTCGTCATGATGTCGCCCAACTACATACCGGAGCATGTGAATACCGGGGCATCGAGAAACCGCGCAGTTCACTCCTCTTGGTTCCAAACGCTAACAGAAGTTGGGTACCTCGGTTTTTTTCTGTTTCTAATGATGATTATGAGTGCTGGATGGGCAACACAAAAAGTAATCCGATATGCGACAAAAAAACACGATGCAATAGCGGCAAGAACTGCTTTGGCGCTGCAATCTTGCCTTGTTAGCTATATCATTAGTATTTCTTTTCTGGATCGAATGCGAGCTGTCGTCTTGTATTGGCTAATAATGTTTGCTGCCTGCGCCTACAACATCTATATCGTTCAGCCTAATACTGAACAGGCCTCCTCGAGAAAGCCAGCAGCCCGCTTTGATAGGTTTGCAAAGACTGAAAAAGTTAGATCCAAAAGCGGATTGGATCATGATTAAGCGTTGCTTCTTTTCTCTAGAAATATTTCTTCTGGTTAGACGATTGTTACTTAGCTGGTGAGTACTTTAGTTGTACCTGCTAGCCCTGGTGATAGTATTCGACGAAATAGCCCTCAATTGTATGCTAGTATTAAAAGACAAGGCAATTCTCACCGAGGAGCAACAACAAACAGGGTCAACACATGTCTTTTTTTGAAGGGCTGCGGCTGAGATGAGTAAAGATCACCCTTTCGGGCCGGGAGGTGGTGCTTTCCTGCGATGTCGTTCATCAATTTCCCTGAAACTGTCAATCCCAGATTATCGCGAATCGCGCAGTTCAGGCGACCTGGTTTCAAAACCGTTCTGAGGTCGGGTATTTAGGGTTAGCAGTGTTCTTTATCATGATATTGTGATCGTTTGGTGTTTCGTAGAAGGCTTTGAAACAAACGCTGCCTGTGATGATTCACGCGGGGCCTTGACTGTGCTTGCTCTACCAGGAGGCTTGATATCATGTCTAGTGAGCGTAACTTTCCTTGATCGGATGCGCGCAGTAATTCTTTACAAGCTTATCATGTTCGCAACCTGTGTCTATAACGTTTACGTAAAACAAGTGAAGCAAGATGTTAGTGATACCTAACAAGAAAAAGGATAGTCTGCAAGAAATGAGAAACTTCTGTCAAGAAATCGCACGGGTGTAGGTTAGAGCCTAGCCACAGCCTGGGAGCTATTGGATGAAAAAGACACTCCTCCTGACCGAAAATTTCCCACCTAAGCTGGGTGGTAGCTGCCGATGGTTTTGGGAACTCTACTCCCGGTTGCCGAACGATAAAGTCTTGGTAGTCGCTGACAAGACAATAGGCGGAAGAGAGTGGGATGCAACGCATAAGATTGAAATAATGCGATTATCTCTCAGCAGTATTGAGTGGGGTTTAAAAAGTGTAACTGGATTATCCTTCTATATCCGATCAGCCTGGGCCCTGTTCAATATTATAAAGGCAGAAAGCATAAAAGAAATACATTGCGGTCGGGTTATTCCAGAGGGTGTGATTGCACGAATACTTAGCTTAGTTACACCCATCACTTACCGCTGTTATGTACACGGCGAAGATATAGAAACGGCAGCTACGAGTCGAGAGCAGTCGCTTTTAGTTAGGCAGGTATGTCGAAAATCACTGAGCTTAATCTGTAACAGTCAGAATTCAATTCAGCTAGTTGCTAAACTAGGATATTCGAATTCTGATAAGTGCTACCTGCTGCATCCTGGCGTTGATGTGGAACTGTTTTCACCAGCGCCCGCTGATATTGATATTCAGGAGAGGTTTGGTTGGAGTCAGAAGCGGGTACTGCTCACGGTAGGGAGATTACAAAGACGAAAAGGCCAAGACTATCTTATTAAGGCGATGCCTAGCCTCCTAAAGCGTTTCCCGGATCTTTTGTATGCAATAGTAGGGCAGGGGGATTGCTTTGATGAGCTTCAAGACTTAATCGATAGCTATGACCTATCAGAAAACGTCAAAATATATCCAAATATGTCTGATGAGCAGTTGGTACAGTGCTATCAACAATGTGACCTCTGCATTTTGCCTAATCGTACCATTGGTAACGATATCGAAGGTTTTGGTATGGTCTTGGTTGAGGCTCAGGCCTGTGGTAAACCCGTAGTCGCTGGAAGATCCGGCGGTACTGCTGAGACCATGAAAGTAGGTGAAACAGGGCACCTTATTGATTGCACATCACCTGAACGTTTGGGTGAGGAACTTTCTATTTTGCTAAGCCAACAGTCGTTGATACCAAATCAAAATGCACCTAGAGAGCATGTTTTGCGACACTTCAGTTGGACATCTCATGTAGAGAAAGCTCGGGATCACTTCTCTCAGTGAGTGGAGTTCCTCTACTCACTAGAGGCAGCCTACTTTCAGCCTCTTCGAAAATGATTGGCAAGGTTATCGGCCTTATCAGCATACTGATCTTAGCTAGGTTGTTGACACCGTTATACATTGGCCTCATCGCTGCGATTAGCATTGTTCTTTATTATCGATGTTATTGCTTGAGGTGCCGTTTATTTTGCACTTGCTCCAGCACTTGAACTGCATGAAGGCATCGAGGCTATCGCAATTTATCGGGTTTTAGCAGGTTTTATTACAACAGGTTTGATAATTGTTTTTGTCTTTCGTAAACGGTACGGTTTACTTTTTGAAATTATTGTGGGTGGGGCTGCGGTTTCAATGGCTTCAGTTTTCAGTGTCGAACAGTCCGTTGTGATAGTAGATTACCTAATTGCTTTCATTAGTCTAACTGGTTTCAGCGGCATGGTTATTGAGCTTTTACTTGGGGGCCTGGTTTTACTATTGTTTATGTAAGCCTATTATCCGTATTGATTATATTTAGTAGAAAAACTCGAACTGGGACGCTAATCCAAGGAGTCGTCGGCAAACTTCTGAAGGTATTTTAAAAGATGATGATTTAGGAATAAAGAAGCCCCGAGTAAACTACCTGACTGATGATTGTTGTAAAGTACAGCGCTTCCTCCATCTCGAGATGCAATCCGTCTATTAGTCACGTTTTTATCAATTAGCGTGTCGGAGGTTGGGGGAAACCGGTACTCAATAGCATTCGGATAAGAGTGGGTAAAGTAAATAACATTTCTTGTAATTTGTGTTAGTGGTGTACTTTCTAAGGATATACCGACGTCCGAAAATTTATGGTTTTTATTTGTATGAACAATGACGTTGTTCATGATCAGTCCACCTGCATGAGTGTTTGGCTGGTCTCCCATTCCAAATCCGATGCCGCGGTCTGAGTCGATGATCGTATTGCCAGAGACAATATTTTCAACACTATTGTTCCATAGGTGAATTGCATACTGTGCAACATTTACAGATGGGCTGGCTATATTTCGGAAGGTATTGTTGAGTATGCGCCATCCGTGGACACGGTGGGCATCAATACCACCGATATAGAAGTTAGGACCTATACTGTCGGTATACTCAAAGACGCAGTTCTGGATCAACCCTTTCAACGAAACGGCAGCTGTTTCTCCTCTTTCCCCGCTGACCTTTAATAATTGCTCGTAACTGTCTTGTAAAACAGAGTTTGTTAGTGAGAAATCACTTGCTCCTAGTTCTGCGCGCACTTGAATTAAATGGTTACTGCTTTCTTTTAGGGTAATGCCGCTAATTGTTATTCCGCTTGCTGCTACATCGATCAAAATTTCAGGTGTGGGTTTTTTTCTCATTCCTGAGCCGATGAGTACAACGTCGCTAGGCCTGCCTGTTTGCCCAAAAAGAGCAATACCATTTCTTTGTAGCCTCAGTCGCTGGGGGAGTGGGTAAATTCCTGCTGCCAGATAAATTGTATCTACCTCGCCTCGGTTGGCACTCTTGATAGCGTTCAGTAAACTGTTTGTGTCATATACGGTAATGGTTAATGCGCTACTATTGATCGGTGATGTTAACAACAAACAAACCAGGCAGGTGAGGAAGTGCGCCGACCTCGAGAGGAGGACGTTCAAGGGTGGCCACATAGTGATTATTGTTTTGTGTCGTGCCTTCATGATATGAGCGATACGATCTATCGTGTTTATCAGCTTGCAGGGAAATATTGGTCAAGTTGTCTTTCGCAGTGTTGTTCGATCTCGCTGAACCAATGATCGTCCGCGAAGCGTTTCCATTTCGCCTGATCTTGCTGAACAATAAGATCAAAACATTTAGGTGGGATCTCCGAAGTCAGCCCCATCGTTTGGAATGCTTCTTTCAGTATGGTTTTGGGCTCTCGGCAAAGTGCTTCGAAACAGATCGAGTAATCGGCGAGTTCTTTGCCGAAAATATAGGATAGTTTCCATAAGTAATAGAAGCGCATGTAGGGGTGGGGGCTGATCTCCTCAGCTAGGAATGGGTATTGTTTCTTGAGGTCTTCGCACCATAGATTGAGGTAAAACCCATCGTGAAATGTTTCCATTACACTGTCCTTGGTCGTGTGATGTGTTCCTATACAGGAACAAAACTGATTTCGTGGGTGTCTATAAATGTGCAAAATTCTGGCTGAGGGAAAATGGCTACGAAGCCAGAGTAAGCGGAAGTCGATGCGGTTAAACTGTAGGACTGGTATCCCCTTAGCGTGTGATATCAGTTGTTGGATATAAGCTTCCATTGCCGGCTCGACAGTTTTTGAATCCATGAATAAATTTTCTGAAATCCAGCATTCATTATAATATCTGTCAAGATGCTCTAGGCCATTATATTCTGCCCAATAATCTTCGACACCAAGATGTGTTTTATCGACCTTTCTCCCTCGGCCTGCTGTATCAAACCAGCGTCTTTCATTAAAAGGCTCATAGTAGGAAATGAATGAGGGTATGTGTCGAAATATATTCCAAAGTAATGTTGAGCCACTCCTAAATCGACCTGTAATAAAAATAGCTTGTTTTCGGTTTTTTTCTTGTGTTTCTTTGTTTATATCGTAATAAGGATTGGCATAGTTTTTTGTCAGGCTAGGCTTTTTTGTGACACGTTGGATCAAGTAGACTAACTCGTCCTCAACCCTTTTATGTTTCAAAAATTTAGTAAATAATGACAAAGATGCGTTTTTGAGTTTACTCATTGACTTTGCGCAACGATTAAGGCGATATGTTGTTACGTTACCTTTGCCTTGACAGTGAGGGAACGTGATATAGGTCTGGCCTAGGATTGCTGTAGAGTGTTAACTTATCATAAGGAGGGGGGCCTTCCAACATTAACAGTCATCGGGAAGGAATGTGTAGTGACCGGTGACCGAGATACCCCCTTGCTCCTCAGCACAGGGTTTATGTTATATCTAGTAGAAGTTGCCGCTGATGCATTGTTGGGGCTGCAGTTCACGATCAGTTGGCGAAGGTAGCGAGCTAACAAGAGCTGTTTTCGTTAGATATGGTTTTAAGAGCAGAGTGTTATAGGCAGGGTCTCGTGCTGTTCAGTCGCTTAGGTGAGAACCGAGCGTGTACGTGGCATTAATATCCATTTCTGAGATAAATCAAAATTCTCAGATCAGCCTTATAAGTAGGCTCACATTATCTACGGCGATTTTTAGTTGCGGCCTAGCGGTATTTTTTCAGATTCTCTTGAGATTAGCACCTTTGGCGGTCATTACAGTGGTAATGGCTACAAGATCATTCAGAATAATGGTAATCGATGTGGGTGACCTTGTACGCGAGAACATGGCGACTGTTACAACTATTTTTAGCGGTATAATCATCAATGATGTGCAGCTGCACGCAACGATCAACGTTTGCCCTGCGAACTACGGCCAGTTGAAAATAGGCTGATGCCTTTTTTGACCGACGGAATCGTGGCTCACCACTGATTATTGGTCGTGCCTTTGTTCCGGAGAGTTCTAATCTCAATTTGTTGTTCGGTAGTGTTGACACGACTCATGGTCGGTATGAGAGGCAGCCGTTACTTTGGAATTATTCTGTTGAGTAGCAAACAAAGCCTGTTATAGATCCGTCAGCTGTTTTGTCGAGACCTACGTGGTGGTGGTCTGTGATTGCAAAATGATGGATACTTGAGGCATTCTCAACCGCATATCTTGAGAGTAGGTTTTTATGAATAATGGGATGAGTGATAAATGGTAAAGCAAAGTCTGAAACATCTACTCAGATCCCTGGCTTCGACTATCATGCTACCACTTGTGTTGCTTTATCGCGTGGTGGGATTGGTTGGTGACAAAGACTCCTTGTTCGCAGCCATTAGCCAGTTGCTTAGCTTGCTGCCTGGCAAAACTGGCAGTTACTTACGCGTTGGCTTTTATCGATGGGTTCTGCCCGCATGCGCTGACTCTGTCTATATTGGCTTTGGTGCGCTTTTTGCTCAACGGGACACAATCATAGAAGAGGGTGTTTATGTTGGGCCGCAGTGCAACATTGGCTGTTGTTGGATTGGAAATAATACGTTGCTGGGTAGTGGTGTCCACTTGATGAGCGGAAAGGGGCAGCACTGCTTCGATGACATAAAGACTCCAATCAAGGACCAAGGAGGGCGGTTTGATCGCATTGTGGTCGGTGAAGATTGTTGGATTGGCAATGGTGCCTTGGTCATGGCGAATATCGGAAAGGGCTGTGTAGTCGGTGCTGGTTCTGTTGTTAGCAAACCGGTGCCTGAATACAGCATCGTCTCCGGTAACCCTGCGCAGGTTCTCAGGCAACGAATGAAATAGCATGAGGCGATAAGATCATTTCAAGCGGTTTGACAATGCCTATTAAGAACCTGACGAAGAGACAACAAATGCGAATCTTCATAGGCATGATCTTTGAAAAGGTTTCGCTAGGCGAGACCAGGTTAAATCACGCATGCGCGTTATTGGGATCATCCGCTGCAATGCTTCCGATGCGAAAGCTAAAGCAATGTATAGGGTGATGGTGAAAATGATGCGGCCCAACTCTTGAGAGGAAAAAAAACGATAGAAGTCGGGTCCAATCGCATAAACCAGGGGCATGTGTGCAATAAAGATAAACAAGGTGTTGCGCGAGAAAAAATTGATGAGGTTACTGGCGGGTAGATATCTTGCCAGAGCAAAAAACAGAACTGTGGGTATGATGTAGAGCATTGAGGTGAGGAGGGATTCAATTATGACGGCGCCAGGGAAAGAGAGGATCAACCAATCAAAGGGGAAAGATTGCCTAAATTTTAAATGGCTGGCCATTTGGCCCCAGGCGAGGAACAAAGCTAATAAGGCGAAGAAGTAGACAATAGATAAATAAGAGGGCTGATGATCCTGTTTCTGGTAGAGGTACATGCCGATAAGAAAAACGCTCAGCCAATTGGTGAGTAGCATGTACGCGATAAAGTCTTGGTTTGCGGCTAGTAAGGCTGAGCGGATTATATTCTCGGCGATAAAGGCGAGTATCAGATGTAATGGCCTGATACGCACTTTGCTGAGAAGAAGCCACAGTAGGAGCAAATGCAGATAAGTACCAATGTACCAGGTGGTCGGGTTTGCGGGAAAAAAGTTGAAGACGACGTTAATGCCGCCTGCGAGCGGTAGGTAGTTGCTTAAGTTGAGATCATTTTT
>JAIPFG010000013.1 GCA_021736745.1 Pseudomonadales bacterium | reverse complement strand
GATTTTAAGGTTTTGCCTGACGACCATAGAGAGTTGGAACCACCTGATCCCATGCCGAACTCAGAAGTGAAATGACTCATCGCCGATGGTAGTGTGGGGTCTCCCCATGTGAGAGTAGGTCATCGTCAGGCTTCAAATAAACGAGGCTCACCCTAAGGGTGGGCCTTTTTTATTTGAGTTGGGAAGTGGGGGGCTACTTCGTGGCCAGAGATTCAAATACCGGAAGTGTTTTAACCGGTGGCAACAAACCAATGAGCGACCGCAGGCTGAGACAGCAAAGCCAGGCCAGGAATGTTCATCGTCAGCCTTTACCTTAATCCCCCCGATACGCAGTGGGGGTAATGAGCCCATTGATACCCCAGGTTAATTTGTCGGGCTAGTAGCTGCTGATGATTTCATCTCGGCGGAAGCAGGCAACGGTATGATCGTTGAACATCCCTGTTGCCTGCATGTGAGCATAGCAGATTGTAGAGCCTACAAATTTAAAGCCAAATTGTTTCAAAGCGTTACTCATTTGCGCTGATTCAAGGCTCGTTGTGGGATAATCACTCATTCGATGAAAGTGGTTGACGATGGGAGTTCCGTCAACAAATTGCCAGAGATAATCAGCAAAACTGCCTTCTTTCTCGACCATATTGAGATAGCAGCGTGCGTTATTGATGGACGCTTCAATCTTGAGTCGATTGCGAATAATCCCGGAGTTATTTAGAAGACTTTCAATCTTTATCTCATCATATTCAGCAATTTTGACAGGGTTAAAATTGTCAAATGCAACCCGGTAGTTCTCGCGTTTTTTAAGCACTGTATACCAGTTTAAACCTGCTTGAGCGGATTCTAGCATAAGAAACTCAAACATTTTTTGATCGTCATAAACAGGCACACCCCATTCGAGATCGTGGTAAGACACATAATCTGGTTTGCTTAAATCGAGCCAAGGACAACGATGGATATCTGCCATAAAGAAAGATTTCTAGTATCGCGTCAAGTTATATATCAAGTTGAAGATTATCAATTAGCCTTGCCTTGCCTAGCTGGGCAGCCGCAAGAATGATCAGTTTACGATCTGCCGAATTTGCTGTTTCAAGGGAGTTACGGTTTAAAACATGAAAGTAGTCAGGCTTAAAACCAGCATTTGCTAAGCGCTTGTTGGCGGCCTGCTCTAACTGATAATAATCCCGTATCCCGTTCTTAATGGCTTCTTTGGTTGTTATAAGCGATCGATAAATCTCTGGGGCCTTTTGTCTTTCCTCGGCGGTTAGATAGGTATTACGCGAGCTAAGAGCAAGGCCATCCTCGGCACGGCCGGTTTGAACGCCGACGATGCTCACAGGAATACAAAGATCATTTACCATGTGGCGAATGATCGTGAGTTGTTGATAGTCTTTTTCACCAAACATAGAGACATTGGGTTGGATAATGTTAAAAAGCTTAGCGCAGATAGTAGCGACTCCCGTGAAATGACCAGGACGGCTGGCACCACATAGTATATTTGAGAGTACCGGGATTGTAATCTGGGTGCTGACGCCTTCTGGATACATTTCTCTGGCTGTGGGTGCGAATAGAAAGTCTGCACCTTCAGCGACTAATTTCTCTTTATCAGCTTCTAAAGTGCGGGGATAGGCGTCAAGGTCTTCGTTTGCTGCAAACTGCATAGGATTAACAAAAACGCTGGCCACCACGCAATCAGCGGCAGCCCGAGCAGCCCGAATCAGTGCCATATGTCCTTCGTGCAAATTGCCCAGTGTTGGGACGAATCCGATAGTGTGGCCTTGTTGGCGTTGTTGCGCTAAAACTTCTCTTATTTGGTTAATTGTAGTATAGGTTTGCATGTAATTTAGTGACCCTAAAGATCGTAACAATGTTCTGGTCCGGGAAAGCTACCATTTTTGACAGATTCTGCATAAGAGGCGATCGCCTGTTGTACATCGTCGCTGCCGGAGAGAAAGTTCTTAACAAATTTTGGTGCGTAGTCAGTGGCAATCCCTAGCATATCGTGAAGAACTAATACTTGCGCATCAGTTTCAGGGCCGGCACCAATACCGATAGTGGGGATTTGAAGTTGTTGCGTGATTCTTTTGGCCAGTGGGCTGGGTATACATTCCATTAGTAACATATCGGCACCTGAATCTTGCAGTATAAGGGCATCGCTAAGCATCTGATCGGCTTTTTCTTTGTCCCTACCTTGTATTTTATAGCCACCGATTTTGTCAACTGACTGTGGAGTCAAGCCAATATGAGCACAAACGGGAATACCACAGCAACTCAATTTTTCTATGGTTTTACTAAGCCAGGCACCGCCTTCGAGTTTGACAATCTGTGCTCCAGCCTGCATAAGCCGCGCTGAATTTTCTAAGGCAGACTCAACGGTGGCATAGGTCATATAAGGAAGGTCAGCCATAATGAGAGAGCCCTGATTGCCACGGCTTACCGCCTGTGTGTGGTAAATCATCTGCTCTAGGGTTACGGGAACAGTGCTGCTGCATCCCTGTACGACCATCCCCAGCGAGTCGCCAACCAATAATATTTCTATTCCGGCCTGGCTTAAGAGTTGTGCGAAAGTGGCATCATAAGCTGTGAGCACGGCAAATTTTTTACCTTCAAATTTAAGTTTTTTTAATGTGGAAAGGGATACATTGCTCATGAAAAATCATTCCTGCCGTTTAATAATGTCTGGCTTGGTTTGCTCTCTTGAACTGAAGATGGAAGTTAGGATATAGAGTGCTCTTGTCTTGGCGGGTTAACATGGCTCATTGTAATGATTCGTTTAGTTGACTACAAGTACAGGGAGTGAGGGAATGTCAGAGGTTGCCAAGATATTCGTACGGTTCGCCAATAGGTTTTAACCCTTTGCGGTCCGATTCATTGACTAGGTCTCTAAGCGGCTTGCCATTAGGTAAAGTTAAGTCGGGATTAATGTCAAACATTGGTATTAACACGAAATTACGCTGATACATTTGTGGATGTGGAATGGTTAATCGGTCGGTATGTACCTGTTTGTTGCCAAACAGCAAAATATCTAAATCAATGGTGCGCGGTCCCCAGTGAACAGTTCTGACACGGTGTTGTCGTTGCTCAATGCTTTGTAGGCAAGTTAACAGTTTCTCTGGGGGCAAACTGGTGCTGATCAGGGCTACTGCGTTTAAATAATCTGGTTGATTCTCAGGGCCAAGAGGACTGCTTTGATAAACTCTGGATAAGGAGCAGAGCCGAGATTGGGGTAACTCATTTAGCAGCTCTAGGGCTTGGCGTATTTGTCTTGAAGGGTCTTCAAGGTTACTACCCAACCCAATGTAGACCGGTAATCCAGGCATTAGCGTCTTCTTCGGCGACCTTGCCGTGGTGTTTTCCTTTGCTCCAAACCTTTGGTCATGTTTTTTCGTGCGGCAGAGTCAGACTGTTGATAGTTTGTCCACCATTCACCTAGTCCAATTTGAAGCTCTGGGCTAGGTTCTCCACATTGTTCGCGTAAGAGCAAAAAGTCATAGGCAGCACGAAAACGTGGGTGGCTGAGGAGCTTTTCCGCCCGTTGTCCGCTGCGCTTATCCAAACGAAGTTGAAGGTACCAAATGTCACGCATGGGCATACTAAAACGGCGAGGGATAGAAGTGCGGCGAAGCTGTTCGGAAATTATTTGTTGTCCGGCTTGTTGCATCGCCATTACTGGAGAAATGCCTTGAGCGATGAGCACTTTCGATCTACTTTGTAGTGGTGGCCAAAGCAGTACGGCAAGTAAAAAGGCAGGGGTTATACCCTTGTTTTGTGCAATTCTCAGATCGGTATTCTGTAAGGCCAGAGTAATAAAACGTTGCTCATAATCGTATTTTAGATGCCCATTCGTTAGCGGGAATAGGTGCTCAAAAACTTGGTATTGGCGCATAAGGGCAAAAGTTTTTTGACCATAGCCGGAAAGCAGGAGCTTAAGGAATTCATCAAATAGACGGGCAGCAGGAATGTGGTTAAGCAAGTCGGAAAGCATTAAAATTGACTGTTCAGACTCCTTATCTATGCTGAAATTTAACTTGGCAGCGAAACGTAGAGCACGCAAGATTCGCACCGGGTCTTCACGAAATCGTTGTATCGGGTCGCCAATGGTTCTTAACTGGCGTTGTTTGATATCGTTATAGGCCCCAGTGTAATCCAATAGGCTGTTATTCTCTAAATCGTAATATAGCGAATTGATAGTAAAATCGCGTCGAATGGCATCTTCTTCCACCGAGCCATAAATGTTATCCCTTAGAAGTTGCCCTGTTTCGCTAGTTACCGCGTGAGGGTGTTCTTCGTCGGTTTCGGGGTGGTGGCCTCGAAATGTCGTTACTTCAATAATTTCGCGTCCAAAATACACGTGCACGATTCGGAATCGCCTACCAATTATTCGTGCTTTGCGGAAAAGTTTGATGAGTTGTTCTGGGCGAGCGTTACTGGAGATATCAAAATCTTTGGGATGTAAGCCTAGCAAAAGATCACGAATACCGCCTCCCACCAGGTAGGCTTTAAAGCCAGCTTGATGAAGCGTCTCTATGACTTTGATTGCATTGGGGCTGATTTCTTGACGCGAGATACCATGTTCTTTCGCGCTAATTATTATCGGTTTCATTTATTAGCCTTGATTTTGCTCTGGAGTCCAGCCAATGCGAGCGAACGACTGGTTTTGGGAAAATAGGTTACAGGAATATTGCCAAGTGGATTACACAGGTGCATTAATCGAGCAACTATCAATCAAAGGAGACTAGCCATTACACAGATGGATTAAGCGGTTGAGTTAATTTGTATATCTAGATAAGACGCTGGCCCATTATATCGAGGCCAGCGATTAAAGAATAGTAAAGAAACAAACTGGTATTATTGTTATTTTTTATAGTTATAAAAATTGTAAATGCGGGTGCGGCAATGTTGGATATATTTTTTCAACTTGATGGTCGCTTGCCAGAAACCAAAAAATAAATTGCATATCCTATGGGCCGCAGAAAAAACCTCGCATTCCTAAATGTGCCTGCCTGCTCTTTAGATTATTGTGATTTTAGTGGCAAGAGCAGTTCGCCAATTTTCCTCCCACTTTTATTCTGTTATTGTCGCGGGTAATTTTTTGTTATTGCGGCAACAAGCTGGCAACATGATAATCATATGAAGGCCTGATTACAACCATTAATGATATAAAAAAATAGAAAAGTCGCTTAATAAACAATAGCTTATGTTTCGGTTCTTTAGGTAACATTTTGCCAGTAAAAAGTAACACGAAATAGTTTTAATCTTTAATGATTGTGTTTTTTGGTAACAGGTAGTTACTCTGGTCGAGTGGCTGATTTCCGTTTTGGGATGCCAAGCTTTTGTCGGCGCTCCCATAAACACTTACGGCTGATGCCTAATTTTTGCGCCAACTCTGTTTCTGTCATCAAGTCTTGGTGCTCGAGTACGAAATGTTGGAAATAGTCTTCGAGGGAAAGATCCTGGCTGGATCCAGGTTTTGTCGCTTCAGCCAGTTCGGGGCTTTTATTAGATTTTTCTTGGTTACTTTCGAATTGCAGGGAAGGTTCTTTATCTAGCAACATGAGGTCGGCGCTAATCATATCGTTCTGAGTCATCACGACGGCCCGTTCTACAATGTTGCTCAATTCCCGATAGTTTCCAGGCCATTGATATTGGTTAATAGCTTTGATCGCATCTGGAGCAAATCCGGCAATGGACTTTTTGTATTTTATGCAGGCCTGTTGTAAAAGGGTTTCGGCAATTTTTATTTTATCGCTGCCGCGGTCGCGTAAAGGTGGAATCTCGATAGAAAAAACATTGAGATGATAAAACAGGCGTTTATTGAACCTATTTTGATGGAGTAGTTGTCGTAGGTCGTTTTGCGTTGTGACGATGAGTCGGATATCAATGGGGCTAAGTTCGGGCGTTCTATTATGTTTTTCGATAAACTCCAGAACTTCAAGAAAGTTGGCCTGCCCTTCTGAAGGTAACTCGCTTATCTCGTCGATAAGTAGTGTGCCCCCGTTGAGTTGGATTAAATTTTCGAGATTTAGGTCACTGCGGCCGGTCAATGTTTTCTTTTGATAGCCAAAAATTTCCGCCTCTATCGTTGTTTCCGGTGGCGTGGCGCAATTCATATAAATAAAGGGTTTTTCGGTGCGGTCGCTTAACTCAAAAATTCGTTTTGCAAACAGGCTTTTGCCAGTGCCGGTTTCTCCGGATACTAAAACGGTACAGGGAGTTGGCGCAATTTGCCTGATTTGATGACATATGGTTTTAATGGCGTCACACTCACCCATGATATCTTTGATACCGGAAGTATTTTGACAGTCAATTTGATTTGGGTTTTCTTGCATAGATTTATTTAACGCAAGGGAGTGTAATTACGAATAGTAACAAAAAAGCGTAAAAAATACACAATCACTTAAAGCCCCTATAATAATTAAGGTATCTGTCCAATGTAAAGCCTAGACAGCGATAGTTTATAGATGAATAGCCTATATTTGATCAATATTGTGGTGCTGTTGCTATGGTTCGCTCGATGGTAAAATAATTTTATCTAATGGTATATTAGATTTTTTTGGCGTTTTCACTATATCCCAGTGCGTCATCGCCCAGTGAAGTATGGTTTCTATTTTCGTCGTTGCCAACTCTTTAGGTGGATGTTGTCCGAGTGCAATTAGCGCCCGATAGAGGTTACTTGCGCGATGTCTTAAATCAAGTGGAGAGGCCAGATTTTGTTTACTTAGTTTCTGTCCTTGAGTATTGGTAATAATGGGGATATGAGCATATTGGGGAGCGCTGTGATGGAGTGTTCTTAGAAGATAAATCTGGCGGCTGGTAGAGCTTAGTAAATCCTGTCCGCGCACGACTTTGCTGATCTTTTGGTAGGCATCATCGGCTGAAACCGCCAATTGATAGGCAACTAAGCAGTCCTTACGAAAGATCACGAAATCGCCTATCTCTTGATCCATTTGCTGTGATTGAATGCCCTGAATTTCGTCTTCAAACTGGATTCTTTCGGGCGACACTCTGATTCTAATTGCCATTTTATTGCGCCGGTTTAACTTCCGGTTGCGACAGAACCCCGGGTAAATAGAATCCTCTTTAAGTAGTTGTCGTGAACAGTGACAGAAATAGGCTAAGTCTCGTTCAAGCAGGTAATCGATAATCTCCTGGTATGCCGTTAACCTTGAGCTTTGAAAGAGTACGGTTGAATCCCATTCCAGGCCGTGCGCCTCGAGTGCCTGGAGTATGAGCTTGTCGGCGCCCGGTTGTTCTCGGGGTGGATCAATATTCTCCATTCGAACTAACCACTGCCCCTGATTTTTTTTGGCATCAAGATAGCTGGCCAGGGCTGTAACTAAGGAGCCAAAGTGTAAGGGGCCAGTTGGTGATGGTGCAAACCGGCCAATATAGGGTGGGTTACTTGAAGATCCTAGTTCCATTCGAAAGGATTAGGCGCTGTAAAACCTTTGTTACATGACAAATTGAACGCCAATATTAGCCGTTTTTTGACCGGATACGGCCTGATCAACCGCCGTAGCTTCGTTCTTTAATTTCGTCGAGGGTTTTGCAGTCGATGCACAGGGTTGCCGTTGGCCGGGCTTCCAAGCGTCGAATGCCAATTTCGATACCACATGAATCGCAGTATCCATAATCGTCTACTTCGATTCGCTCAAGTGTCTCATTAATTTTCTTTGTTAACTTGCGTTCGCGATCACGGGTACGCAGTTCTAAACTAAATTCTTCTTCCTGGCTGGCACGATCATTGGGATCGGCAAAGTTATTCGCCTCTTCCTGTAGATGATGCATCGTTCGGTTGGCTTCTTCTGCAAGCTCTTGTTTCCAAGTGTTCAGAATTTTCTTAAAATGATCTTTTTGAGCGCTGCACATATATTCTTCACCCTTTTTTTCTTGATAAGGTGTGAAGTTTTTTAATGTTGGTCCGCTTTTTGTATTTGCTTTTGGCATAGTGGCTGCCTCGTAAAACCCAAGATGACACATAACTATAAATATCGATCCGGGCTGACGTCAAATGATTGTTGCCCGTTTCGACCTGAAGGTGATATCAAAAAAATTGGCCATCTGTTAAATGGCCATTTTACTGAAACACTGTCTATTTATCGACGCGGGTATTATATATCGTAATTTACACAAATATGCGAACAAAATGTGTAATTTTGGCCTTGATGAAGTAATACACTAAACACGGGTTTGAGAAAATGTGGCTACTGTAATCACAGCGAGTTGGCGATACTACGAAAACTTGTCATGCGTCGTGGGTCAATACTTCCAGTATTGACCGCTGCTATGAGCGCACAACCAGGCTCCTTTAAGTGCTTGCAATCACGGAACTTGCAGTGGCCGAAATAAGGGCGAAACTCGATGAATCCTTCTATTAACTCTTCGTCTGAAATATGGGTGAGACCAAATTCGCGGATGCCGGGTGAGTCAATAATGTTGCCTCCTGTAGGGAGGTGGTAAAGGTAGGCGGTGGTAGTTGTATGTGTGCCTTTGCCTGTGGCATCTGAAAGTGCCGCTGTGCGCAAGTTGGCATTAGGTAAAATTGCATTGATAAGTGATGACTTGCCTACTCCCGATTGGCCAACAAAGATACTGGTATGTGCCACAAGGCTTTTGTTGAGGGAAGTGAGTCCGGTCTCACTTTTAGTGGAAGTGGTAATACATTTGTAGCCGATTTTTTCATAGAGTTTGATAATATCCAGCATCTGTTCTTTTTCTTTACCCTTAAGAAGATCGGCTTTGTTTATCAGGATCAGAGGCTGAATAGACACCGTTTCGGCTGCAACTAAATAACGATCAATCAAGCCGAGAGGGGTCATAGGCTGTGAAGCGATAACGATAAATATCTGGTCGATATTGGCGGCTATGGGGCGTAAGAGGCCATTAGTATCGGGGCGGGCCAATTCGGATTGACGCTCTAATTTAGCAACGATAACGCCGGTTTGCTCATCGATGGCTCGCCATATGACTTGGTCGCCAGTAACAATAGTGTTGAGGTTTGCGCGTAGGTGGCAGCGATAATGGACGCCAGCGGTGTTGCCATCCAAGCCTTCAACTGCAACCTGAGCGCCATAATGAGCAATGACCAAGCCCTGCCTTTCGGGGCCTAGCTGGCTGGTTTCCAGCTTATGATCGATAGCTGTATCGCGCGCTTCGGAACGCTTCACCCGTTCATCCTGAACTTTTTTTATGCGCCAAAGTTGGCGTCGGGTTAAATGGCGTTTAGCCATAAGCCAATAATAGAGTTACAATTTTCTCTCATATTTGTACTATCTGTTATCCTCTCATTGTAATTCATCTTATTTTAGGAAGCCTCAATGCCTCAACAAGAAAATCTGATATGGATTGATTTGGAGATGACCGGCCTAAGTCCCGAGCAAGATACCATAATAGAGATTGCCACCATTGTCACCAATTCAGATTTAGAGATTTTAGCCGAAGGCCCTGTATTTGCGATTCATCAGCCGCCGGAGATCATGCAGGCAATGGATGAATGGAATACAAGGCAACATGGAAAATCCGGGTTAACTGAGCGGGTTAAGCAAAGTCAAATCAGTATGAGTCAGGCCGAGCAAGAAACGATTGCTTTTTTAATGCAATATCTCGAGTCGGGGCAATCACCAATGTGTGGTAACAGCATCTGCCAGGACCGACGTTTTCTGGCTCGATATATGCCGCAGTTGGAACACTTTTTTCACTATCGAAACCTGGATGTCAGTTCCGTTAAAGAGCTGGCGAAGCGCTGGCGCCCGGATATTCTGGCTGGGGTGCAAAAAAAAGGTGCCCATCTTGCGTTGGACGATATTAAAGACTCAATTGCGGAACTGGCGCATTATCGACAATACTTTTTCCAGACCGATTAAATCCTAGCCTCTTAAATTCATCGTCCTTGTGCGGCTTAAACATCAGACGATGGTTCCTTGCGTTGTTTATTCGTATGCTGAACAAGCGCCCAATTGACATGTTCTTTTACGAGTGAAGAGCGGGTGCCGCTTTTGGCGGAAAGGGCTCTTAGAATATTGTGGTCGGTCGGCGCGTTGCCGAGTGCCACCGCAATATTTCGTAGCCACCCTTCGTAACCAGCGCGGCGGATGGCAGAGCCTGCGGTTTTCTCAAGAAATTCATCTTCAGTCCAGTTAAAAAGTTCAATGAGCTGTGCGCTGTCCAGGCCATGCCGTGGCTGGAAGTCATCTTCGCTGGACAGCTGAGCGAATCGATTCCAGGGACAGATGGTTTGGCAATCATCACAACCAAAAATACGGTTGCCGATCATCGGTCTTAATGGTTCAGGAATAGGCCCTTTTAGTTCTATGGTCAGATACGAAATACACTTGCGTGCATCCAATACATAGGGAGCGACGAATGCCTGCGTCGGACAAATTTCGAGGCAGGCGGTGCAATTGCCGCAATGATTTTTGGATTCAGTCTGGTCCAGCGGTAGGGGAAGATTAGTAAATATTTCACCGAGAAAAAAATAAGAGCCAGCCTCCCGGTTAAGTAGCATGGTGTTTTTGCCAATCCAACCTAAGCCAGATTTTTCTGCCAAGGCGCGTTCCATAACGGGTGCGCTATCGACAAAGGCGCG
This sequence comes from Pseudomonadales bacterium, assembly GCA_021736745.1. GTDB lineage: Bacteria > Pseudomonadota > Gammaproteobacteria > Pseudomonadales > IMCC2047 > JAJFKB01. The sequence continues at coordinate 9,181 of JAIPFG010000013.1, read as the reverse complement.
GCAACCGTGCTGATGGGCTTGAGTCTCTATTTTACCAGCAAGCTTGGCGAGACGTTTACGCATGAGTTTGTGATAATCGCGTCCCAATGCATAACGGGATATTTTGGCATTCTTCGCTTTTTGTTCATGAGTTGTGGGGCGTGCTTGGGTCGTGAGATAATCTAGCCGGACAGAGATAACGCATAGCGTGCCAGGTAGTAGCTCCTCCGGATGGCTTCGTTTACTGCCATGGTGCGCCATATAACTGAGTTCGCCATGATATCCATTGGCCAACCATTGATTCAATCGAGCCTCGTGTTCCTGAAGAGCAACATCAGTAATGCCGACCTGCTGAAAACCAAGTTCTTTACCCCACTGTTTAATATCGGCAGCGAGTTTGATCATAGATGAATTATTAATATCTTGGCTGGGCATGGCAGGTCAAGTAATGGTTAAAGGTACCCCAAAGGTGCAGGAGTGAAAATTGTAAAATTCTTGTGTCATAATAGCGCACCCTTTATGTTTACAAAACAGGTGTGGGATTTTCCAGTGGTTCGATGTGGGTATCAGAAAGGATAGATGATTAGCATGAAACAAAACTATAGTCTGCCAGCCAAGCTTTATCGCGCGGAACAGGTTCGAGAGCTGGATCGTTGTGCAATACAGGATTTCCATATCCCAGGCATTCGGTTAATGCGGCGTGCTGGGCAGGCGACGTTTGATTATTTGCGAAGGCAATGGTCAGGGGTAAAAGCCATTAGTGTTTGGTGCGGATCTGGGAATAATGGCGGTGATGGTTATATTGTTGCTGGGTTGGCTTGTCGGCAGGGTATTCAAGTGCAGTTGATCCAGGTTGGTGAGGAAAGTAAATTGCGTGGCGATGCGCGGTTGGCATGTGACTGGGCACGACAGGAGGGGGTAGTTTTCTCGGTGTTTGATTCATTTTGCGTGCCGGAAGGAGAAGTTATTATCGACGCGCTATTGGGTACTGGTCTGATGGGTGAGGTATCCGGCCGGTATGCTCAGGCTGTTTCTATTATTGATGAATCAGAAATTCCCGTATTGGCGGTAGATATTCCCTCTGGGTTATGCAGTGATACCGGTGCTGTTCTGGGGCAGGCGGTGATGGCTGATGCCACAATGACGTTCATTGGTGCAAAACAAGGACTGCTGACGGGTGCAGGTCCGGCACATTGTGGTAATCTGGTATTTGATGATCTGGCGGTGCCAGCGGAGGTGTTCGATCGGGTTGAGTATGAAACCGATCGAATTGATGCAGAATTATTGGCTGGCTGGTTACCTGCCCGCCCCCGTGATGCACACAAGGGAGATTTTGGGCGAGTGCTAGTGGTTGGCGGTAATCTGGGTACGGGTGGCGCGGCACTGATGGCGGCACAGGCAGCCGGTCGCGCTGGGGCAGGTTTGGTCCATCTCGCCACACGCCCGGAACATTTAGCAGCAGTACTTGCGCGATGCCCTGAAGTCATGGCGCATGGTGTCAATTCCGGCCAGGATCTTGAGCCGATGCTGGCTGATACGGATGTTGTCGTGATTGGTCCGGGTCTTGGTCAAAATGCGTGGTCGGAGCAATTGTTACGTGTGGTGCTGGCCAGTGACCGACCACTCGTGGTTGACGCTGATGCCTTAAACCTGATCAGTACCGGCGTGGCGAATCACAGTCATCGCAATAATTGGTTGTTAACCCCTCATCCTGGTGAAGCGGCGCGATTGATGGCAAGCACCACTGTACGAATTCAGTCCAATCGTTTCGATTCCATTAAAAGGTTGCAGCAGCAGTACGGCGGTACAGTGGTTCTCAAAGGCGCAGGCAGTCTGATTTGCGATGGGGAAAAATCGACAATAGCGCTTTGTTCGGCGGGTAATCCCGGTATGGCAAGTGGGGGGATGGGAGATGTGCTGAGTGGAGTTTTGGGTGGCTTATTGGCACAAGGTTTTAGCTTGTCAAAAGCCGCTAGGCTTGGGGTGAGCCTGCATGCCGCCGCCGCAGATAAAGCAGCACAAGCAGGTGAGCGTGGTATGTTGGCGACGGACTTATTGCCGCATCTACGCAAACTGGTTAATCCGAGTAGACAACTCTGCTAGTGAATACTAAAAAGCTCACACTAACTATCGTCAATGAAGCTGAGATGGGTCTTTTCGGGGGGGAGCTGGCTAATCTAATTGTGCCAGGAACAGTGATCTTTTTCCGGGGTGACTTGGGAGTGGGTAAAACGACCCTGTGCCGCAGTATTATTGAGGCGTTGGGATATGAAGGGCGTGTGAAAAGCCCAACCTATACGTTGGTGGAGCCTTATCTGTTAAAGGTTGGCATACTCTATCATTTTGATTTATATCGCCTAGCAGAACCTTCAGAGCTAGAGTATGTTGGTTATCGTGATTACTTTAATCATGATTCAATTTGCCTCGTCGAGTGGCCTGAGCGTGGTGCTGCGCTGTTGACTGAGCCGGATTTGGATATTGAAATACAAGCAGATCATGCGGAGCGAAAGGTAGTGTTAACGGCGATGAGTGAGTGTGGCAGACGACTATTAACCTATCTCGTGGATACTTAACACTATGTTATCTTTGCTTAACGTTGCCTAATCGATTGATTTATACTACATTTTCAACCACAGACTAAAATGTGACTGGACCTATGCGGTTAGCCATCATTGTTCTTATGAGTTTTGTTCTGGCTTCGGCCCCAGTGAGTGCGGCTACCAGGATTGAAGGCGTGCGTGTTTGGCCCGCGCCCGATCATACTCGAATCGTGTTTGATGTATCTGGCGAAATTGAGCACAAAATATTCACTATGAGTAACCCCGATCGTTTAGTCATCGATATTAAAAACACGATTACCAAAACTCGTTTCCAATCCCTCGATCTGCCATCTGAGTTGGTCAAGGGTGTGCGCCAAGCGGTGCGTAATAAAACCGACCTGAGAGTGGTGTTCGATTTAAATACTAAAATTAAGCCCGCCAGTTTTGTGCTGCCTCCGAACCGTCAATATGGCAATCGATTAGTGATTGACCTTTATCCCTCTTCTCAAATAATAGAAAAAGAAAAACCCATAGTAAGAAAACAACTGGCCGATAAGCGTGAAGTTGTTATCGCCATCGATCCAGGGCATGGCGGAGAAGATCCTGGTGCGATTGGACCAAAAGGAATTCGTGAAAAAGTTGTGGTAATGGCAATTGCGAAAGAGTTGGCGATGGTTTTTAAAAATCAAACGGGTTACAAGCCTGTGTTGATTCGAGGCGGCGATTATTACGTGGGCTTGCGCCAGCGAACACAGTTAGCTCGAGAGCACAAGGCTGATATGATGATTTCTATTCACGCGGATGCTTTTAAAAGCCCGCAAGCGAATGGTGCCTCCGTCTATGCATTATCCAAGCGTGGGGCGACGAGCGAAGCCGCGCGCTGGTTAGCTGAGGCGGAGAATAGTGCCGACCTGATCGGCGGTGTAGGAGGTGTCAGTCTAAATGATAAGGATGACGTGTTGGCGGGAGTTCTATTGGATCTGTCGATGACGGCCAGCTTGCGGTCTAGCGTAGCGGCGGGCTCCGAAGTGGTAAAAGAGCTAGGGAAAGTCACTCGGCTACACAAAAAACAACTGGAACAGGCTGGTTTTGTGGTGCTTAAGTCCCCAGATATTCCCTCGATATTAGTGGAAACAGGGTTTATTTCTAACCCGAAGGAAGCGGAGCGATTGAATAGCGCGGCTCACCAAAGAGTCTTGGCAAAAGCCATTTATAATGGTGTGCAAGGATTTTTTTCCGAAAATCCGCCGCCTGGAACCTATTTGGCATGGCAATTGGAGCAGCAAAAAAATAGTAGAGAATACCGCATTGCTCGAGGAGATACGCTGTCAGATATTGCCACACGCCATCAAGTGTCTACGCATCGTTTAAAATCCATAAACGGGCTCAAATCCGATCAGATTCGAGTTGGACAAGTTCTTCAGATTCCGGCCTCTTAGACAGGTTGTAATTTTTTGTGATTTGATATCGATTTTGTTGTATTTCTTTGCGTAAAGACTAATTTTTGCATTATTCAATTTCCGCTTGTTTTTGTTTAGATAAAAATGGCGTGGGCTTCTCTGGTGCCTCAAGCAAATATCTTTTCTATGGTTCGTGGTTGTTAAAACGGCTTCCCATCCTATACCATGCGGTTTTGTCTTTAGAACTTCGAATTTGTCTCGCTATGCCACGTATTAAACTTCTTTCGCCACGTTTAGCCAACCAAATTGCCGCAGGCGAGGTGGTAGAAAGGCCGTCATCTGTTATCAAGGAACTTTTGGAAAATGCGCTGGATGCTAATGCGTTGCAGATTGATGTGGATGTTGATCAAGGCGGTGCGCGGCTAATCAGGGTGCGGGATGATGGGCAGGGTATTGAAAAGGATGATTTACCGTTGGCGCTAAGCCGTCACGCTACCAGCAAAATTGAGAGACTGGAGGATTTGGAGCGGGTATGCAGTTTGGGATTTCGTGGCGAAGCTTTAGCGAGCATTGCCTCTGTCGCGCGAGTTACATTGACCGCCAATACTCAAGATCAGGGTCAAGCATGGAAGGTTGAGTGTGCGGGGCAAGAGATGGAGGCGCATGTCAGCCCGGCGGCACATCCGGTGGGCTGTACCGTGGAGGTACGGGATTTGTTTTTTAATACACCCGCACGCCGCAAGTTTTTACGGACCGAAAATACTGAATTTCGGCACCTGGAAGAAGTAATTAAGCGTATTGCCCTCAGTCGCTTTGATGTTGGCTTTCAGCTACGCCATAACCAACGAGTTATTCATGCCTTGAAACCTGCCAGGCATGAACAGGATAGAGAACGCCGAGTCATGACCCTCTGTGGCCAGGCCTTTATGGAAAATGCGTTGCATATTGATGTAGAGGGTGGCGGGGTTCGGCTTCATGGCTGGGTTGGGCTGCCAACCTTCTCTCGTAGTCAGGCAGATTTGCAATATTTCTTTGTTAATGGCCGTGTGGTTCGCGATAAATTGGTTACTCACGCGGTGCGTCAAGCCTATCAGGATGTGCTCTATCATGGCCGTCATCCTACTTACATTCTTTATCTCGAGGTGGATGCAGCTTTGGTCGATGTCAATGTGCATCCGACTAAGAGTGAGGTCCGATTTCGTGATGGTAGATTGGTGCACGATTTTCTTTTTAGCACCTTACATAGAGCATTAGCAGATACTCGTGCAGGCGCTGATCTGGGCAATCCGAAGCAGGCATTGGATGCTGATGATTTAGTCCGTAAGAATCTTGAAATGCAGCCTGCGATGCCATTGTCTTCGCAGGCATTTAGTTTTAGGCCGAGCAGTCATCAAGTGCGCCAGCAGGTGGCAAGTTATCAGAATCTGGTGCGGGCTGTAGATGATATGGCGCTACAGAACGAAGAGCAATGGATGCCGCCACTTGATGCGGGAACAGAAGGGTCTGACACGCAGCCGTTAGGTTTCGCAGTAGCTCAGTTGCATGGAGTTTATATTCTGGGCCAGAATCAGCAAGGGATGGTGATTGTTGATATGCATGCGGCTCATGAGCGTATCACCTATGAAAAAATGAAACAAAGCTTTGCTGATCATGGCGTTAAGGCGCAGCCTTTGCTGGTGCCCGTGTCTATTGCGGTGAGTGAAGGTGAGGCTAACTGTGCGGATGACAATGAGTCGGTTTTTGCCCAGCTGGGTTTTAAGGTTGAGCGAGCCGGGCCGGAAAGTCTGCTGGTGAGACAAATTCCGATGGTACTTTGCGAGTCCAACGTGGAGCAGTTGGTCAGAGACGTATTATCTGATTTGTTAGCGCACGGTCAAAGCGCACGTATTCAAGAGTCGATTAACGAAATATTGAGCACCATGGCCTGCCATGGTTCAGTGCGCGCTAATCGAAAATTGACCTTACCGGAAATGAACGCCTTACTGCGAGAAATGGAGCAAACCGAACGAAGTGGGCAGTGCAATCACGGTCGACCCACCTGGACACAACTGAGTATGACTGATTTAGACAAGCTATTTTTGCGAGGGCGTTAGTGGGTCAAACAAGACTGGCAATCTGCCTGATGGGGCCGACCGCATCCGGTAAGACCGACCTTGCAATTGCATTAACTCAGTGTTTGCCTTGCGATATCATCAGTGTCGATTCAAGTTTGGTCTATCGGGGTATGGATATTGGGACAGCAAAACCCAGTGTCGAGACGTTAAGGCAAGCACCGCATCGGCTAATTGATATACGAGATCCAAGTGTCCCTTATTCTGCTGCCGAATTTCGACGCGACGCATTGGTGGAAATGGAGCGTATTTGGCAGGCGGGTCGTATTCCTTTGTTGGTGGGCGGTACGATGCTCTACTTCAAGGTACTTCGCGATGGTATGGCACCATTACCGAGCGCTGATCAATCAGTGCGGGCTCAAATTCAAGCAGAAGCCGATAAGTGGGGTTGGGAGGCGCTACATCAAAAGTTAGCAAAAAATGATCCAGTTGCCGCGGCAAAGATTCACCCCAATAACCCGCAACGGTTAATGCGGGCACTAGAAGTCCTTGAACTGACCGGCAAGCCAATGACTGAGCATTGGCAGCAACAGGCGGAGCAAGAGAATCGAGGAGCCGTAGCGCCTTATGACTTCTGTTATTTTGCTATAGCGTCAAAGGAAAGGGCTGAATTACACCGTCGAATCGAGGCGAGGTTTCACCACATGCTTGAACAAGGTTTAGTGCAGGAGGTGAAAATGCTCTACCACCGAGGAGACTTGAACCCGTCCATGCCTGCTATTAGGGCTGTTGGCTATCGCCAAGTCTGGGCATATTTGGCTGGTGAGTTAACCTATGAGCAAATGGTGCAAAAGGCAATAGTGGCAACCCGGCAGCTAGCGAAACGCCAATTAACCTGGTTGCGTAGCTGGCCGGACCTGAATTGGCTGGACTCGGAAACAGAAAATTTAGTAGGTGTGGCCTTGAAAAAGGCGGGTTTATCACAATATATCTCTGGCTGACTTTGACATTTTGGCAGTTGTTCTTTCTATCCCCGGCGAACTGCAAATGAGGTTGAAATGGTAATACAGGATATTGTCAGTAGAGTAGCAAGGAAACTGGTGGTCAAACTAATTAATTGAATTTGTGTGTTGTGATTGAACTCTAGCTGGACATTATGAACCAATGTGGCGGTCAGAAGTGATAAATTAGTTGAATTATGGCGATTATCAGGCGATAGTTCATTTGGATACGCTAAATTCACAGATAACGAGTTGGCTTTTGAGGTTATAATCGCCAGCAAAACAATAAGCTATAATTCAGTAGCGATGCTGAAGTCATACAGGAGCAATCTACATGTCAAAGGGGCATACATTACAAGACCCTTTTTTGAACGCTTTGCGGAAAGAACGGGTACAGGTTTCTATCTTTTTGGTGAATGGAATTAAATTACAAGGGCAAATCGAATCTTTTGATCAATTTGTTATCTTATTGAAAAATTCCGTTAGTCAGATGGTCTATAAGCATGCTATTTCAACAGTCGTGCCAGCGCGGAATATACAAATTCCAACGTCGGAAGTGGGTGGCTAGGTAATTTTATATAAAGGTTGAGCGAACTTTTTGTTTTTTGAGCGTCCGCAAAGTGGTGAGAAAGCTGTTCTCGTTCATCTAGAGTTATCTGATGAAGAAGAGCAGGAGGACATTTTTGAATTTCAGGAGCTTGCCAAATCAGCGGGAGCCTTCGCGGTTAATCTTTTATCCGCAAAGCTAGCTCATCCAAATGCCAAATATTTTGTGGGTGCCGGAAAAGTCGACGAAATTCGTGAATCCGCACGTGCCCATGATGCAGAGTTAGTACTATTCAATCACGGGCTGACGCCCAGTCAAGAAAGAAACCTAGAGCGGGAACTGAAATGCCGAGTGCTGGACCGGACTGGGTTGATTCTTGATATCTTTGCGCAGCGAGCACGTACTCATGAAGGGAAGTTACAGGTTGAGTTGGCGCAGTTACAATATATGTCGACCCGTTTGATTCGGGGTTGGACACACCTAGAGCGCCAAAAAGGTGGTATTGGTTTGCGTGGGCCTGGTGAAACCCAGCTCGAAACGGATCGTCGGTTATTGCGGGCGCGAATTAAATCAATTGGACATAAATTAGAAAAGGTTCGTCGGCAGCGAAATCAGGGTAGGCAGGCGCGCAAGCGTGCAGAGGTTTCGACAGCCTCGATAGTGGGATATACCAATGCTGGTAAGTCGACTCTCTTTAACTGCATGACAAGTGCGAATGTATACGCCAAGGATCAGTTGTTTGCAACACTGGATCCTACATTTAGGCGAATCGAGATTGATGGTATCGGTGCAGTGATTTTAGCTGATACGGTGGGGTTTATTCGACATTTACCACACAAGCTGGTAGAGGCGTTTCAGGCGACCTTGCAAGAAACTAGCGAAGCAACTTTGCTATTGCATGTTGTCGATGCGGCGGATGAGAACCGAGAAAAAAATATTGAACAAGTCAATTTCGTATTAAGTGAAATTCAGGCGGAAGAAGTACCTCGATTATTGGTGTATAACAAAATCGACCGTTTGGAAAATGTTAAGCCGCGAATTGATCGTGATGAGTCTGGTCGTCCCTGGCGGGTCTGGTTGTCGGCACAAACCGGTGAAGGCATTGATCTGCTAGCACAAGCACTCACAGAGAATTTAGCGGCCAACCTAGTCTCTCAAGAAGTTCAAATCTCAGCCAATAATGGCCGTTTGCGAGCAGAGTTTTATCGGCAGGGAGCCGTCATAGGCGAGTCGGTGAATGAGCAGGGTGAATACCTTATTCAAGTACGTTTGCCAAAACAGGATTTGGACAGAATTTTGGCGCGTAATTAACCGTATTTACACCCCATTGTGCTTGCAGCAGTGAGCTCTGAACTCTAGAATGCGAAGCAATTCCTTTTAAGATAATGGTATGTCGCAAATTGAGCGGCTAATTGAAGATGGAGAAGGCTATGGCCTGGAATGAACCGGGTAATCAAAAAGACCGAGACCCCTGGGGCGGCAAGAATGGTGGCGGCAATCAGGGACCACCTGATTTAGATGAAGCAATTCGCAAGTTACAAAGTCAGCTTGGGAAAATCTTTGGTGGAAAGGGTGGCTCAGGATCCGGTCCGAGCGCTGGTAAATTGAGTGGAGGTTTATTTTCCATAGTGCTGATTGTCGTATTGATAGGCTGGGCGCTAAT
>JAIPFG010000012.1 GCA_021736745.1 Pseudomonadales bacterium | reverse complement strand
CGTAATGCTGTTGCTATAACGGGTACCGCTAAATCTCCTGCTGCCGAGAGCGACAAGGCAAATTATTTCCGGGTGCGTTTCAGCAATGCGATGGATGATGACTTTAATACCCCTGAAGCGTTGGCGGTATTGTTTGAGCTGATTAAGGAAATCAACAAAGCACCGAAAGAAAGTACAGAATTAGTGGTTCTGCTGAAAGAACTTGGCATGAAACTCGGGTTGTTACAGCAGCCTCCAGAGCAGTTTTTACAGGGTGCCTATGGACAGAACATTAGCACTGAAGAGGTTGAGGGTTTAATCGCCGCGCGCAATGCTGCCCGGGCGGCGAAAGATTGGAGCAAAGCGGATCAACTGCGAGATGAGTTGCTGGAAAACGGCATCTTATTGGACGACGGGAAAAATGGTACCACTTGGCGTCGGCAAAGTACTTAAGCGATGAAGTTGAAGAGTCAACTCTTGGTTGATAATTATGCGCTGAATAGTTGACTGACCCTGCCTAGCTGAGTAATATGCCGTCCTCCAAGCTGAGACGACTAAGTAGCAGTAGAGAATCGGGGTATAGCGCAGTCTGGTAGCGCGCCTGCTTTGGGAGCAGGATGTCGGGAGTTCGAATCTCTCTACCCCGACCAATTTTTATGCGGCCCCAGGCACTAATGCGCCCGTAGCTCAATCGGATAGAGCATCGGCCTTCTAAGCCGAGGGTTGCAGGTTCGATTCCTGCCGGGCGCGCCATTAGTATTGGCGCGAATTGGTCTGGAATGAAAGATTAATGGTGAGTGTAGCTCAGTTGGCAGAGCTCCGGATTGTGATTCCGGCGGTCGTGGGTTCAAGCCCCATCACTCACCCCATTTATTGGTTGCTCTCCCTGTCGCCGCTTTAGTTTGAATAAGGTATGATGCCGAAATTCCAAAGGGCATATCAACTACTCATCAACTGTGGAAGCAGCTATCAAATTATGCGGATGTGGTGAAATTGGTATACACGCTAGATTTAGGTTCTAGTGCCGAGAGGCGTGAGAGTTCGAGTCTCTCCATCCGCACCACTTTCCAAATTCAAGTCAGCATTATTCGTAGAGGAAATCATGCAAGTTTCAGTCGAAACCCTAAATAATATTGAGAGACGTATTACCGTTGGTGTGCCAGCCGAGCGTATTGAATCTGAAGTTGAAACCCGTCTTAAAAAAGCGGCACAAAATGCGCGTATTGATGGTTTTCGTCCAGGAAAAGTCCCGTTTAAGGTAATTAAACAACGCTACGGGGCCGGTGTGCGCCAGGAAGTGCTTGGTGAAGTCATGCAGAAAACTTTTTATGATGCCGTCGTTCAGGAAAAATTAAATCCTGCCGGTATGCCGCAGATTGAGCCAAAAGTTATGGAAGAAGGTAAAGACCTAGAATACGTCGCAACCTTTGAGGTTTACCCTGAGGTTATCATTGGTGATTTAAGTGCGGTTACCATTGAAAAACAGACGGCGACCATTGAAGAAAATGATATCGATACCATGGTTGAGCAGCTTCGTAAGCAGCAAACCAAAATGCAATTGGTGGATCGAGTCGCACAGGATGGCGATCAAGTAATGATCGACTTTAATGGAACATTGGATGGCGAGTCTTTTGCCGGAGGATCGGCGGAAAATACATCTTTGGTATTAGGGTCTGGGCGTATGATCCCAGGTTTTGAAGATGGTATTGTTGGTATGAAAGCGGGAGAAGAGAAAGTTTTACAGCTGACTTTTCCGGAAGACTACCATGCAAAAGATTTGGCTGGAAAAGCTGTTGAATTCAAGGTAAAGGTAAATGCGGTAAACGAGCCTGTATTGCCAGAGCTGAATGAGGAGCTTTTTGTACAATTTGGTGTAACTGAAGGTGGCGAACCAAAATTTCGAGAAGAAATTAAAAAGAACATGGAACGCGAGCTTAGTAGTGCCATCAGGAATAAGGTGAAAAGCCAAGTGATTGTTGGCTTGGTTGACTTGCATAAAATTGACTTGCCTAAGGCTTTGTTGGATCAGGAAGTGAATCGATTGCGCCAGGAAATGATGCAGCAATATGGTGGTGGTCAGGGCTTTGACGCATCGATGCTGCCCGCTGAATTATTTGCTGATCAGGCGACCCAAAGAGTCTCTATTGGGCTGATTATGAGCAAGTTCGTTGAAGATGAAAAAATTGAACTGGATGATGCTCGCGTTGAGAAGATGATTGAGGAAATGGCGCAAAGCTATGAAAGTCCAGAAGAAGTTGTTGAATATATAAAAACGAATGAGCAGCAATTGAAGCAGCTACAGTCGGTTGCTCTGGAAGAACAGGTAATTGATAGAATGCTTGAGCGTATGCAAGTGGCTGAGGTTTCCTGTTCCTATGAGGAAGCGGTAAAACCGCCGGAACCAACCCGGCCAGCTAAAGCATCAACGGAAAATGAGGATTCTGCCTCAGCGGATGAAATTGAGGAAAAGTAACATTTTGCCAAAAAATGATGATTAAAAAGTAGGCGCAAACCATAACATGTTCTAGTATTTGTTAAGGTATCCTCTAATCAGATGCGCTAGGCGCTAGGTAATAAATGAATAAAGAACTAAATCCTAACTACACAGATCTTGTTAGCCAATTGGTCCCTATTGTTGTTGAGCAAACCGCGCGCGGTGAACGCTCTTATGATATTTATTCCAGACTGCTTAAGGAGCGGGTTATATTTCTGGTAGGGCCGGTAGAAGACCATATGGCTAATCTGGTGGTCGCGCAGATGCTGTTTTTGGAATCGGAAAATCCTGACAAGGATATTCATCTATATATTAATTCTCCAGGTGGTTCCGTAACTGCAGGGTTATCCATATACGATACCATGCAGTTTATAAAACCCGATGTCAGTACTATGTGTATTGGTCAGGCAGCGAGTATGGGTGCTTTATTGTTGACGGGGGGTGCAAAAGGGAAACGCTTTTGTTTACCACACTCACGCATGATGATTCACCAGCCTCTTGGCGGGTTTCAAGGTCAAGCAACTGATATAGAAATCCATACTAAGGAAATTCTTTCAATCCGTGATAAACTCAATAAGATTCTTGCTAGCCATACAGGGCAGAAGCAGGAAGTAATTGCGAAAGATACTGATCGTGATAACTTCATGGATGGAGAAACGGCCATTAAATATGGTCTTATAGATATGATCATGGAACAGCGGATCCAAAAATAGATTTAAATATTATCCCGTCAGGGGTAATGGCGCTTAAGATGGATTCGCAGCCCTGTTCATAACAGGGTAAAATAGGCTAAGAATTAGACAGAGTTAACTACGGGGTAGAAGAATGTCCAACGATAACATCATCGGTGGCGACGATAGCGGTAAACTGTTGTATTGCTCCTTTTGTGGAAAGAGTCAACACGAAGTTCGGAAGCTAATTGCAGGGCCTTCGGTCTTTATTTGTGATGAGTGCGTCGACCTTTGTAACGATATCATTCGTGAAGAAATTGAAGAAGCTAACCCTGAAAGTAGCGAAGATAGTTTACCCTCCCCTAAAGAAATCAAATCGAATTTAGATGAGTATGTGATTGGGCAGGAGCGCGCTAAAGTAGTGCTTTCTGTCGCTGTATATAATCATTACAAGCGCCTTAAATCAGAAGATACCAAAGATGATATCGAGCTGGGTAAAAGTAATATTCTTCTCATAGGTCCGACCGGCAGCGGGAAAACCCTGTTAGCCGAAACGCTGGCGCGAATGCTTAATGTCCCTTTTACTATTGCCGACGCAACGACGTTGACGGAAGCGGGTTATGTCGGAGAAGATGTTGAGAACATTATCCAGAAGTTGCTACAAAAATGTGACTATGATGTCGATAAAGCTCAGCGGGGCATAGTCTATATCGATGAAATTGATAAGATTTCACGTAAATCTGATAATCCATCCATTACCCGTGATGTGTCTGGAGAAGGTGTACAACAGGCATTGCTGAAGCTGATAGAGGGTACCGTGGCATCGGTGCCGCCACAGGGTGGACGGAAGCACCCTCAACAGGAGTTCTTGCAGGTGAATACCTCCAACATTCTGTTCATTTGTGGAGGTGCATTTGCTGGTTTGGATCAAATTATTCGGGATCGTTCTGAAAAGAGCAGTATAGGCTTTAGCGCTGTTGTAAAAAGTAAAAGTGATCAAAAGTCTATTAGTGATAGTTTGGCTGAAATAGAGCCGGAAGATTTGATCAAATATGGCCTTATACCTGAGTTTGTAGGCCGGCTGCCGGTCATAGCGACCTTGCGAGAGCTGGATGAAAGTGCTTTGATGCAAATTTTGACAGAGCCTAAGAACGCCTTAACTAAGCAGTATAAAAAGTTGTTTGAGATGGAAGGGGTTGAGATTGATTTTCGCGACGATGCGCTTATTGCCGTTGCGCGCAAAGCTATGGAGCGAAAAACCGGTGCTCGCGGACTGCGTTCCATTTTAGAATCCGTGTTACTTGATATCATGTATGAAATACCTTCGCAAAATGAAGTGTCTAAGGTTGTGATCGACGACTCAGTGATTAACGAGGGTAACGAACCTCTTTTAATCTATGAAAATAGTGAGCCAGAAAAACTTCCGGCAAAAGAGTCCTCTCGATAATAGAAAAAGTCTGAATTAAGCAAAGTTCGCCTAGCGCCTTCGCTGAAGATTAGTGATAAAATCACATCATTGTCCGCTATGATTGTGTTTCTTGGTGTTGGCGCTGATTAAGCGTTAACGCGTCTTACGGTGTTATTTGGCCCTGTCTGGTTTTACTATTTTTGTTATTTCCTCACTTTGTATTCCTTGTAATTTGTTTATCCCATCCCCATCATAGAGATTAGAATATTTCTTCAATAGATTTTGTGGATTATCCAATATGACTTTAGTAAGTAGTGCTCCTGCGTCTTCTCAAAAAATACCATTGTTGCCCTTGAGGGATGTAGTGGTATTCCCCAGTATGGTTATCCCTTTGTTTGTCGGCCGGGATAAGTCAATTACGGCGTTGGAAGAGGCTATGGAAACCGACAAGCAAATACTGCTTGTGGCACAAAGAAACGCTGCGGAGGATGATCCGAAGGAAAAAGATATATACCAGATTGGTACGGTTGCGACAATCTTGCAATTGTTAAAGCTCCCCGATGGTACGGTGAAGGTTTTAGTAGAAGGGGATTATCGTGCTGAGATAAAACAATACCTTGAAGAAGATGAGTGCCTCAAAGCCGTGGTTGAGCCTTGTCATTGTGAACGGCTTTCCACTGCGGAAGCGAAAGTCCTGCCAAGAGCAGTGTTATCCCAGTTTGAAAAGTTTGTCGGCCAAAGCAAAAAGGTGCCTGCTGAAATTTTGACGTCAATTTCTGATATTCAGGAGCCTGGCCGTATAGCAGATACAATCGTCTCCCATTTGGCTATGTCGGTAGAGCAAAAGCAAGATGTTCTGGAAATCCTCTCGGAAAAAGATCGCCTTGAACATATCATCGGCTTAATGGAGTCGGAAATGGATGTGTTGCAAGTGGAGAAGCGGATCCGTAACCGTGTGAAGCAGCAGATGGAAAAGAGTCAGAGGGAGTATTATCTGAATGAACAGATGAAGGCGATTCAAAAGGAAATGGGAGACCTGGATGATGCCCCTAATGAGTTGGCGGAGCTAGAACAGCGCATTAAAGAGTCTGGTATGTCAAAAGAGGCAGAAACGAAATCCGTGTCGGAACTTAGTAAGTTAAAGCTGATGTCGCCAATGTCAGCTGAAGCGACAGTGGTTAGAAGCTTTATCGACTGGATGGTCAGCATTCCTTGGAAGAAACGTAGTAAAGTGCGCCACGACCTGAAGCAGGCTGAAGAAATACTCAATACAGATCATTATGGTCTGGAAGAAGTAAAAGAGCGCATTTTAGAGTATTTAGCAGTACAAAAGAGGGTGCGCAAGCTTAAAGGGCCTGTCCTTTGTTTGGTTGGACCTCCAGGTGTGGGTAAAACCTCTCTTGGACAATCAATTGCGCGAGCGACCAATCGGAAGTATGTCAGAATGTCGTTGGGTGGGGTGCGGGACGAAGCTGAAATTCGCGGACACAGACGAACTTACATTGGTTCGATGCCTGGAAAGATATTACAAAAGCTCGCGAAGGTGAAAGTAAAAAACCCACTTTTTCTGTTTGATGAAGTGGATAAAATGGGTATGGACTTTCGTGGAGATCCTGCCTCGGCAATGCTTGAGGTGTTGGATCCAGAACAAAATAACACCTTTAACGACCATTATTTAGAAGTGGATTATGACCTGTCTGAGGTGATGTTTGTTTGCACTGCAAACTCCATGAATATTCCACCTGCATTACTGGATCGAATGGAAATTATTCGTATTCCAGGCTATACCGAGGATGAAAAGCTTAATATTGCCAAGCGTTACCTTATCCCTAAGCAGATAAAAAATGCGGGTTTAAAAGATGGCGAAATGGAAATTTCAGATGCGGCAATTTATGATTTGATTCGTTTTTACACCAGAGAAGCGGGTGTTCGTGGGTTGGAGCGAGAAATAGCCAAACTCTGTCGAAAAGTGGTAAAACGAAATGCGTTGGCCCCTGACACCGGAAAGCGAACGCTCATCGGTCCTGCTGATTTGGAAGATTTTTCAGGTGTTAGGAAATACAAATACGGAGTTGCCGAAGAAGAAAACCGTATTGGCCAGGTTACCGGGCTGGCCTGGACACAAGTCGGTGGTGAGCTACTTTCGATTGAGGCAGCTGTCGTTCCAGGGAAGGGACGAGTGATTAAAACGGGGTCTTTGGGTGATGTTATGCAAGAGTCTATCCAGGCGGCCTTAACGGTCGTCAGAAGTCGTGCTAAATCGCTCGGTATCGCTGAAGATTTCTATGAAAAAAACGACCTCCATATTCATGTGCCTGAAGGTGCGACGCCGAAGGACGGCCCCAGTGCCGGTACCGGGATGTGTACTGCCCTGGTTTCTGTTTTGACGGGAATACCCGTTAAATCACAGGTCGCGATGACGGGAGAAATAACACTTAGAGGTCAAGTGTTACCTATTGGAGGGCTAAAGGAAAAACTACTTGCAGCGCACCGAGGTGGTATCAAAACAGTCATTATTCCTGAAGAAAACCGACGGGATCTGAAAGAAATTCCTGATAATATTAAGGCAGATTTGGATATTCAACCTGTTAGCTGGATCGATGAAGTGTTACAGATCGCTTTGCAATTTATGCCCGAAGCGACGGAGAATACGGCAGCGATTAAGCCTCCATCGAAGAAAAAGCCTACAAAAAAGTCAATTAGCACACATTAATGGTGATCTCGCTTGACATATATTTTAGCGAGTTGGTATAAATGGTGCGGCAAAGTCAGGCGGCCATGTATAAGGTGGGCTTGCCAAATGGCGACTAACATCTAACTTTGCGTTACGACCTGCTGACGCAGGAGAATTTAATTAAGTCAACCCAAAACGTATTTAACAACATAAAAAGGGGAATAGAGTGAACAAGTCTGAACTTATCGATGCCATTGCTTCTTCAGCAGATCTATCAAAAGCTTCTGCTGGTCGTGCGCTTGATGCGGTCGTTGAAGCTATAACAAAAGAGTTAAAAAAAGGTGGTCAGGTATCATTGGTTGGTTTTGGTACTTATTCTGTGAAAAGTCGCGCCGCTCGCACCGGACGTAACCCGCAGACAGGCGCCACCATTCAAATAAAAGCCGCAAAAATTCCTAGCTTTAAAGCAGGTAAAGCACTAAAAGACGCTGTAAACTAGTGACTAGTTTGATTGCTCCGTCCCTGAGGACCTAGGGAAGAGTGATTGGATTACGGCAAATTATATTTGAATGAAGATGCAGGGAATGCCAAGTTGAGCCTGGCTCAAGTGAGTTCAAAAATAATAATGCGCATCTTATTAGGTGCGCATTTTTTATTAGGACAGCATAAAAAATAAAATATCAAGAAGAATAAATAGCTGGAGTTACCAGCAAATTAAAGTGTGTATCGAATCTAAGTAATTTTATGGACTTAGATGACGGCAAAGAGTTTCGATGAATAAAACTTGCCATGTAGAAAATTTTGAGCGGATTTAGAAATCAGTTCAATCTGGTTGTGGCAGTGGTATTAATAAATTGAGTGTGCCCCATGTCAATACAAAGCATTAGAGATAACTCGCAGAGCATGTTAGCCAAGATTATTGTTGGCGTGATTGTGATCACCTTTGCATTATTCGGCGTTGACGCAATTATTGGCTATTCCAGTAATGCGAACGATGCGGCAGAGGTCAATGGCGATGAGATTTCGGTGTATGAGCTAAATCGGGCGACAGAAATGTTAAAACGCCAGATTTTGGATCGTATGGGGGAAAACGCCGATCCGTCACTTTTGGACGAACAGATTATTCGATCGAGAGCGCTGGATTCTCTACTTGAGCGCCAATTATTATTGCAGGATGCCAAAGCTCATGGAATCTACACCAACGAGAGACAGGTGGATTCCATGATAAGAACGACACCAGCATTTCAGGCTGATGGTCAATTTAATCAGGCTGTCTATGAGGCAACTGTTCGTAATATTGGCTTGCTGCCGCGAGAGTATAAAGCTCAGCTAACCTTTGATTTACAGGTACAACAACCTCAGTCTGGGATTGGTCAATCAGCATTTATGATTCCCTCAGAGGTTAAGCAAATTGCAGAACTTGACCGACAACTGCGTAATATTGCTTACATCCGCGTTAAGGCTGAAGATTTGTTAAAGGACATTGTGATCCCCGATGCAGAGGCGAAGACGTATTATGAAACCAATCAAAATGATTTTATGACTCCAGAGATGGTTCAACTTGAGTATCTTGAGCTGAACCGCTCTGATTTTATGGCTCAGGTCAACATTGACGAGTCTGAATTAAAGCTACTCTATGAACAGGAAGTGGAAAGGTACAGTAAACGCGAAGAACGTAGAGCCGCGCATATTTTAATCGAAACTAATGAAGACACGGATATTAAGTCTGCCCGTTCTAAAATGGATGAGGTACAAAATAAACTGGCAGCGGGCGAGAGTTTTGAAAGTCTGGCAAAAACCTATTCTCAAGACTTGGGTTCGGCCGAAAATGGTGGGGATTTAGGTTATGCTGAGCGTGGTGCCTATGTCCCAGCATTCGAAGATGCGCTATTTGCCTTAGATGTAGGTCAAACTTCAGAAGTGATTGAAACGGAGTTCGGATTGCACCTTATCCGGCTGTTAGACGTGAGAAAACCTGAAATACCCGGATATGATGAATTAGTAGGGCAACTAGAAAAGGATCTGCGGTTTCAGAAGTCTGAGGAATTATTTGTCGCACAAGCCGATAAACTGCAGAACGACAGTTTTAGCGCCGGAGACCTCCGTGAACCAGCCGATCGGTTAGGGTTGCAAATAAAAACAACAACCCTCTTTTCGCGTGAGGGTGGAGAGGGTATTGCTGGAAATGCAAAGGTGATTAATGTCGCTTTTAGTGATGACGTATTGACCGAAGGGAACAATAGCGATTTGATTGAATTAAATAAGGATCATGTGGTTGTTGTCCGAGCCAAGCAACATCAGCCCGCAAAAGTAAAACCTTATGATGAGGTGTCGGAATCAGTTATCGATACGCTAAAGCATCGAAAGGCGGCTCAGCAAGCCCAAAAATTGGGTGAACAGCTATTGGTAGAGTTGCGTGAGGGGAAATCCGTTGAGCAAATTACTAGTGATTATGGCTTTGAGTGGACGATTGTGGACAAGGTAGGGCGTAACCAGGAATCCCTCAATCCACAAATTAATGAAAAAGTATTTGAAATGCCTAAACCCAAAGTAGGCGAAAAATCTCTGGATAGTCTCATCTTAGAAAATGGTGACTTTACCGTGATTGCTTTAACCAAAGTATATGAAGGCGGCTTGACGGAAATAAATTCACGTGAAATTGAAGCGTTGGGTCGTTTGCTGGCTAATCAGTTAGGACGGTACGATGTTCAAGATTATCTTCTGAATTTGAAACAAAATGCCAAAATAGAGAAGTATTAGTCTAGCAAGTAGAGCTATACCATGGACCCTAAAAGAGCCTAATAAAATTTAGCTAGGCTTTTTACGTATTGGCCGAATATCCTGCGATCTAGGGTGGATAGTTTACTTTCATCGAGTGGTTTATCTATGCTATTGGTTAGTTGTCCGCCGCTGTTGCTTGCTGCTTGCGGAGACAGAATATATTTGACCGAAGAGGTAATAACCGCGTCTCCATGCCAATCGCTAACCACGATAAAGTCTCTATTGTAGTTTTCTGCCAGCAAATTGATGCCAAAGCCATAAGTTTCGGGTTTAATATTTACTTTTAGCAGACTTAATACCGTAGCGGGAATATCAATATGGCTAGTCACCTTGTTGATAATTTTCGGTGCGCTCTTGGGAATATGAATAATCAGTGGCACACGGATTTGTTCCTCCACAAATGTGGAATTATGGCCCCAATGTCCTTTTTCCATGAACTCTTCTCCATGGTCGCCCGTTACGATAACAATGGTATTTTCAAGTTGTCCATTTTTTTTGAGTCCTTCAAACACACGCGCTAATTGCTGATCAAGGTGTCTTGAGGCATTGAGATAGCGGTTTTTGATTTGTTGAATATTTTTAGCGATGTCAGTCGTTAAGTAATCGAAGTCTTCCAGGTAGTCTTTTTCTATTATCGATTCTTTTGGGAAGTGATATTTTGCATGAGCTGATTCAAAAAACATAAAGGCAAAAAAGGGAGTTTTCGCAGATTCGACATAATTCAATAGATCGGTAACATTTTTACGGTCACGCTGCCAACCTTGGCCGGCGTAATACTCCTGAAGTTCTGAATTTTTGAATTGGCTAAAAACTGTTTTATCAAATTCAGGGTAGGCAAACCTAGCACTGGTATAGGCCATCTTTTGATAGTCGTTATATTGCAGAATATCTAGAAGCAAAGGACTTTGGCGCGAATTTAAGGCGTCAAACCAATAGCGACCGTACAGGCCATAGAACTGACCAAAGATACCCATGCGAGTACCATTGCCGCTACTGTGGTGTTGAGTAAAACGAATATTATGACGGGCAAACTCGTCGGTAGCCGGCATTACTTTGGGATTTAGCATATCGGCTCGCCAAGACTCGGCAACCAGCCAAACAATATTGTAAGGTTGGTTTATGTGTAGGTCTAAGCTTTCTTTGTTGGGGTATTTAAAGGCGCCACTCGGTCTTTTCCCAAATTCTGTGTCGAGGGTACGTGCTCGTTCTAATCCAAGTTTGGCGAGAAAACTCTTAGCCGTGATAGGAATGTTCCAAACAATTCGGTTACCGACGGAAAGAATGCTGATATTGGATTTGAAGTCTGCAATGGCATGCATGCTGCCTTGTGCCAGGAAAGCACTGATAAGAATCGCAGCGATTTTTTTCTTATTAACTGTGTGTGGCATCAGTTTTTCAAAGGGTATAAAGCGAATAACCAGTGCGTAGAGTGTGAGAGCAATAAGCAACAGAATTGTGGCAGATTTGTAAAACGATTCGCTTGCGCCCATGGCTTCTACGCCACCGGGTGTTGTGAGCAGGTTGATAACAAAGCCATTAATGAAAAAGCCATACATTGCATTGAGTTTGTAATTAATAGCAAGTAGCAGCAATGTCGTAAAAAAGAATAATGACAGGCTGAGCATGAAGAAAGGGTTGATCGTCGGGTCTTTTCCGGGTTGGACAAGCTGGTATAAAAGGTAAAGCGGTAAAACGAGAAGGGCGGTTTGGGCGGTTGAAGCTAAAAATGCATAAAGCATTGAACTGAAGTTGCTGCTGGCAGAAAGACTGGCAAATAAAATGGTGCCCGCGTAAGTTATACAAACCAGGAAAAACTGCCGGTAGATTAGAATTTTCCGCATGACATATAGCTGCTCTCAAATAAGTAAACTCGACTCTATTTGGTTAACCTTAAGGGTTAATTAAGGACGCCGATTAATATCGTAATTGACAGTCCGCTACTGTTGGTTATTTTTACACTGGACCTTCTATATATAACAGTTGCTTTTTTTAACTTATTGATTAAAAACTAATTATTTTTATGGCATAAAATTTGCTTTGTCTGGAAGTAGTCAAAACTTTTATCTTTATAGATTTTATGAACAGGACACACGAAATGTTGGAAGTTATCCAAAATCTAAGACAGGGTGAAGGGTTTTTGCCTTCAAGTTGTGCCCGGACTAAGCGGATTTTGTGTCTTAACGGGGGCTGGTATTTTTTAACCAGAGAAAGCACTACTCCACTTGGGCCCTATGATAGTAAAGAAGAAGTCGAGCAAATTGCGGCTGATTTTGTTGCCTTCGCATCCGTTGCTAATGGCGAAATGACGTCCCGCTGTTATGAGCATTTGGCAAAAGCAGGGTAGTTGTTTTCGGTTGAGTGGGTATTTGCTTTAACTAATGCCATAAAATTTGGACGAATTCTGCTTAATATATGTAATGAACAGTTCATATTATTAATAAAAGGCTAACCCAAAGGGTTAGCCTTTTTAGCTTATGTCTATTGAAATTCTAGGCGGGGTGATTATTATCTCGAAAGGGCGTTAGGGTTTTTGTTCATGTTGATATCGCGCAAGGCTGTGATTGATGTGCATCAACATCAAACGATAAATCACGTGTATGGTTAAAGGTATTGCAATAACAGGAGTTTGACGATGACAGCATACAAAAATATTCTTATTGCCGTAGATTTGGACGATGCTAATAAACAAGTAGTGAGTAAAGCCATTGCGATTGCTGGAGAAAACGCGACCCTAAATCTAATTCATGTCATCGAACCAATTCAAATTTACGGGCCGATCCCGACAATTGATTATGCCAGTATACAAAGCCACACGAATGACTTTGCCAAGAAAAAACTCTCCGCATTGGGTGAGGAATTTTCGATAGACGTAAAGCGGCAGTATGTGTTGGAAGGTGTTGCCCAAAAAGTAATACATGCTTTTGCTGAAGAGAATGGTGTTGATCTCATTGTGGTCGGCAGTCATGGCCGACATGGCGTGTCACTTTTATTGGGTTCTACTGCAAATGCGGTTTTACATGGTGCTCAATCAGATGTGCTAGCGGTAAGGGTTTAGCTCCGGATATCCCCCTTTCCTGCGCCGATTGGTTAGAAGATTGAAACGATAGATTTGCGCGTTACTTGTAGGCATAATCTGCCTATGAAAAATTGGTTCTCACTGGCATTCCAACGGAAAATTATCGTTAGGTCATCAAAGGTGGCAGCAATCGTCGGTACTATTCTCGTGCTGATTAACCATTTTGATGTGTTGGTTGGTGGGCAGGTGAATGAACTGATAATAGGTAAAATTTTATTGACCTATTTGGTCCCCTACTCTGTAGCTACTTATGCTGCCGTTGAAGCCTTATTATCTTAAAACCCCCCAGGTTACTTTCTTAAAATTATAAATTTTTAACTTCTCTGTAAATTTCTAGTTGACCCCTAGGCTTGACTGTTTTGATGGCTTTATTTAATATTGTCGACAATATATTTAATTGTCGACAATATTAATAGGCAATAATAATGCAAAATACTTTTTCTGAGCAAAATCTGGAAATGCATCGAACCATTTCAGATAGCCTGTTTTGCAAGTTGCAAACGGCCATCATAAAGGGTGAATTAAAGGCCGGCAGCAAAATCAGTGAGCCGGAATTGGCACGTAAATTTGGAGTAAGTCGCGCACCTTTAAGGGAGGCGATTAGCCGCCTTGAGGGACAAAAGCTAGTGGAGCGTCGTGCACATGTGGGGGCCCGTGTAGTTTCCCTGTCACTGAAAGAGCTGGTTGAAATTTCTTATATGCGTGAAGCATTAGAGGGTATGGCATGCCGTCTGGCTGCCGCTAATATGACAGAAGAAGAGGTATTTAAGCTCAAGTACCTGCTCTCTGTGCATGAAAAAAATGAAGATTTGAAGGAAGGGCACGCCTATTACCAAAAAGAAGGTGATCTGGATTTTCATTATTGCATTGTTCAAGGAAGCCATAATCAGAAACTCATCCAGTTACTTTGCAATGAGCTCTATTATCTGATGCGTATGTATCGTTACCAATTTAGCGTAGACACTCCCCGACCTAAAAATGCTTTTGATGAGCATCATGCCATTGTCGCGGCAATTGAGCAGCGTGATGGTGCGTTGTCGGAGCAATTAATGCGGAAACACATTAGTGCAGCAAGGATTAATATCGAACAACAGTTTAATGATAAATGTTAATCATTTTTGATCTACGGGAGATGATAGATGTCCAATGAAAAACCCTTAATATTACCAACACCGGGTACCCGGTTTCGTGAGGCGCTTGCTCGGGAAAATCCCTTACAAGTTGTTGGCACGATTAACGCCTATACCGCCATGATGGCTGAAAAAATAGGACATCAGGCCGTGTATATCTCCGGCGGCGCTTGCGCCAATGCATCCTATGGGTTGCCGGATTTGGGTATGACAAGTATGAATGATGTGCTGGAGGATGCCCGCCGTATCACATCAGCGGTTAATACCCCCCTGATGATTGATATCGATACGGGTTGGGGGGGGGCTTTTAATATCGCTCGCACCATTAAAGAATCTATTCGAGCGGGGGTTGCTGCAGTTCACATAGAAGACCAAGTAGCGCAAAAGCGGTGTGGACACAGGCCGAACAAAGAGATTGTAAGCTTGGAGGAAATGGTAGATAGGGTGAAGGCAGCAGTCGATGCGAAAACGGACGCCGCTTTTTTTATTTTGGCGCGAACCGACGCGTATGCGGCAGAAGGGCTGCAGGCTGCGGTAGACAGAGCCTGTGCCTGTATTGAGGCGGGAGCGGACGGTGTGTTTGCAGAGGCAATGTCAACCTTGGCGGAGTATCAAACCTTTAAACAGGCGATCAAAGCACCGCTGTTGGCCAATATGACCGAATTTGGAGTAACCCCTTTATTCAATAAAATAGATCTCGCTGCACATGGTGTGGACATGATTCTTTACCCCTTGACAGCAGTTCGGGCAATGAATAAAGCCGCAGAAACGGTCTATAAGCATCTGCTGCAAGCAGGGGATCAGATTGAGGTGGTTGATCTGATGCAAACCCGTATGGAGCTTTACGATTATCTAAACTATCACGATTATGAGCAAAAGCTCGATCAGCTCTTTAGCCAGGGTAAAAATAAGTAACCAGTCAGGATTATTAGAGGAGGTGAAAAATGGTAGATAAACCTTTAGGCGGTGCAGGATTACGTGGTCAATCGGCAGGCGAGACGGCACTGTGTACGGTGGGGAAAACTGGCACGGGTTTAACCTATCGTGGTTATGATATTTCCGATTTAGCGGCTAATGCCAAGTTCGAAGAAGTTGCCTACTTATTGGTGCACGGTAAGCTTCCCAACCAGTCAGAATATGATGCCTATGTGGCGAAATTAAAAGGGTTGCGTGGTTTGCCTGCCGCACTGAAGGCGGTTTTGGAAGTAATCCCCGCGGATGCACACCCAATGGACGTCATGCGAACCGGATGCTCAATGTTGGGTAATTTGGAAACCGAACAGAGTTTTGCTGAACAGGACCAGCATATTGATCGTATGCTGGCAGCTTTTCCCAGCATTATTTGTTATTGGTATCGTTTCAGCCATGATGGGGTGCGCATTGAAACGGAAACGGATGATAAATCAATTGGCGCGCATTTTTTGCACTTGCTGCATGATCAGGCCTCGGATGAGCTGTTCGAACAGGTCATGCATTGTTCTCTGATTCTGTATGCTGAGCATGAGTTTAATGCCTCCACTTTTTCAGCGAGGGTATGTGCATCGACGTTATCGGATATTCATTCCTGTGTCACCGGCGCAATAGGGACTCTCCGAGGGCCGCTGCACGGCGGGGCCAATGAAGCGGCGATGGCGATGATAGAAAACTATACCGATGCCGATCATGCCGAACGTGAAGTGATGGGAATGTTGGCGCGCAAAGACAAAATTATGGGATTTGGTCATGCGGTGTATCGTGAGTCGGACCCGCGTAACGCCATTATCAAAAAATGGGCTGAAAAATTAGCGAAAATGGTAGGTGACACGGTGCTCTATCCGGTCTCGGTGCGCTGCGAAGAAGTGATGTGGCGTGAGAAAAAGCTCTTCTGTAACGCCGACTTTTTCCACGCGTCAGCTTACCATTTTATGGGAATTCCCACCAAACTGTTCACGCCGATTTTTGTGATGAGTCGTGTCTCCGGTTGGACAGCACACGTGAAGGAACAGCGTTCAAATAACCGAATTATCCGCCCCAGCGCGGACTACATCGGACCTGAGCACAGCGAATGGGTGCCTATGTCCGAGCGAGACTAAGTTTTTGAGCTAACCGTTTGAATTATCAAGAGCCAGTGAGTTAAGTCATGAATACCGAATACCGCAAAGCATTACCGGGCAGTGACCTGGATTATTTCGACACGCGCGCCGCCGTCGACGCGATTCAATTCGGTGCCTATGACAAGCTGCCCTATACTTCTCGTGTGTTAGCGGAAAACCTCGTTCGTCGCTGCGACCCTCTGATGTTGACAGATGCTCTCAAACAGATTATCGAGCGTCAGAAAACGCTGGATTTCCCCTGGTACCCAGCTCGCGTGGTTTGTCACGATATTCTCGGTCAAACCGCATTGGTTGACTTGGCCGGACTGCGTGACGCCATCGCTGAAAAAGGGGGAGATCCATCCGAAGTCAATCCGGTCGTGCCGACACAGTTAATTGTTGATCACTCCTTGGCGGTTGAACATGCAGGTTTTGAGAAAGACGCTTTCGAAATGAATCGCGCCATTGAGGATCGTCGTAACGAAGACCGATTCCATTTCATTAACTGGACCAAGAAGGCATTTAAAAATGTGGATGTGATTCAGCCTGGGAACGGCATCATGCATCAGATCAATCTGGAAAAAATGTCGCCGGTGATTCAGGTGCTCGATGGCGTGGCTTTTCCTGATACGCTGGTCGGCACGGACAGCCATACCCCACATGTTGATGCGCTGGGAGTGATTGCCATTGGTGTGGGTGGACTCGAAGCGGAAAATGTCATGCTGGGGCGTGCTTCTTACATGCGTTTGCCGGATATTATCGGTGTTGAACTGACTGGTAAACGCCAGCCGGGTATTACCGCAACGGATATTGTCTTGGCGTTGACTGAATTCCTGCGTAACGAAAAAGTGGTATCGTCCTACCTTGAGTTTTATGGGGAGGGTGCAGCTGATCTGACCTTGGGTGATCGTGCAACCATCTCGAATATGACACCGGAATTTGGTGCTTCGGCGGGGATGTTCTCTATCGACGAGAAAACTATCGATTATCTCAATTTAACAGGACGAGAACCTGAGCAGGTCAAACTAGTTGAAATCTATGCCAAAGAAGCTGGTCTTTGGGCAGACAGCTTGAAGAATGCAGAATACGAGCGCGTTCTTACTTTTGATCTTTCCTCAGTGGTTCGCAATATCGCCGGGCCGTCCAACCCGCACCGGCGCGTGCCGACTTCTGAGCTGGCGATGCGTGGCATATCTGGCACGATAGAAAACGAAGAAGGAGTAATGCCTGATGGTGCCGTCATTATCGCAGCGATCACCAGCTGCACCAATACCAGCAATCCGCGTAACGTGATTGCAGCGGGTCTGCTGGCACGCAAAGCCAATGCGTTGGGCCTAAGCCGCAAGCCCTGGGTTAAGACGTCCCTGGCACCTGGCTCTAAGGTGGTGCAACTCTATTTGGAAGAGTCCAAACTGTTGCCGGAACTGGAGCGGTTGGGTTTTGGTATCGTCGGTTTTGCCTGCACTACCTGTAATGGTATGAGCGGAGCGCTGGATCCGAAGATTCAACAGGAAGTGATCGAGCGTGACCTCTATGCGACAGCCGTACTGTCAGGTAACCGTAACTTTGATGGTCGCATCCATCCCTATGCCAAACAGGCTTTCCTGGCATCTCCGCCACTGGTAGTCGCCTATGCCATCGCAGGCACGATACGATTTGATATCGAAAAGGATATCCTTGGTACCGATAAGGAAGGTAACCCGGTTACTCTAATGGATATCTGGCCAAGTGACGAAGAGATTGATGCGATCGTTAGGGAAAGTGTTAAACCAGAACAATTCCGAGAGGTATACATTCCAATGTTTGAGGCTTCGGTTGAAAGTGGAGAGAAAGTCAGTCCGCTCTATGATTGGCGCCCGGAAAGTACCTATATTCGACGCCCTCCTTATTGGGAAGGTGCTCTGGCAGGAAAACGAACCTTAAAAGAGATGCGACCGCTGGCAGTATTGGGCGACAATATCACCACAGATCACCTGTCACCCTCAAATGCAATCCTGGCGACAAGTGCGGCTGGCGAATACTTGGCTAAAATGGGATTGCCCGAAGTGGACTTTAACTCCTATGCAACCCATCGTGGCGACCATCTGACAGCACAGCGTGCCACCTTCGCTAATCCGAAGCTGTTGAATGAAATGGTACAGGAGAACGGTCAAATCAAGCAGGGTTCGCTGGCGCGTATTGAACCGGATGGTAAGGTAACTCGTATGTGGGAAGCCATTGAAACTTACATGGGACGCAAGCAACCATTGATTATTGTGGCCGGTGCTGATTACGGCCAAGGATCTTCTCGGGATTGGGCCGCTAAGGGTGTCCGTCTGGCGGGTGTGGAAGCAATATTGGCCGAGGGTTTTGAGCGTATCCATCGAACTAACCTGGTAGGTATGGGTGTGCTGCCGTTGGAGTTTAAACCGGGTGAAAATCGACAAACATACGCTATAGACGGCACTGAAACTTACGATGTGATGGGTGAACTATCGCCGCGTGCTGAACTGACCTTAGTCATTAACCGTGCCACGGGAGAGAGCATAGAAGCGCCAGTGGTTTGCCGACTTGATACGGCCGAAGAAGTCTCTGTGTATGAGGCTGGCGGGGTGTTACAACGATTTGCCCAGGATTTTTTAGCGTCTTCAAAGCGAAACTAAGAGGAAGTAAAGGCAACTTGAAATCTTCAACGATAAAAAATCAGCTGATAAGAGGAGATATGTGTGATGGGTCATGCGCCCCAGATTAAAATCCCCGCTATCTATATGCGCGGAGGCACCAGCAAAGGTGTTTTTTTTCGCTTGCAGGATCTACCAGAACCCGCGCAGGTTGCAGGTGCCGCACGTGATGCTTTGTTGTTGCGTGTGATCGGCAGCCCTGATCCTTATGGTAAGCAAATCGATGGTATGGGTGGGGCAACCTCAAGCACGAGCAAAACTGTCATACTCTCCAAAAGT
Source organism: Pseudomonadales bacterium (assembly GCA_021736745.1). Taxonomy (GTDB): domain Bacteria; phylum Pseudomonadota; class Gammaproteobacteria; order Pseudomonadales; family IMCC2047; genus JAJFKB01. The sequence continues at coordinate 1,143 of JAIPFG010000012.1, read as the reverse complement.
AGCCAGCCAGATCATGATGTGGATTATCTGTTTGGCCAAGTATCGATTGATAAGCCTTTCGTCGATTGGAGCGGCAACTGTGGCAATCTGTCCGCTGCGGTAGGTTCGTTTGCAATTAATACGGGCTTGGTAGATGCCAACCATATTCCGAAAGAAGGTGTAGCGAAAGTGCGTATCTGGCAGGCCAATATCTGCAAAACCATCATCGCGCATGTTCCCATTATCGATGGCGCTGTGCAGGAAACTGGTGACTTTGAACTCGACGGTGTGACATTCCCCGCAGCGGAAGTGCAGGTGGAGTTCCTGGACCCGGCGGACGGTGAAGGAGCGATGTTCCCGACGGGTAATCTGGTGGATGATCTTGAGGTGCCTGGTGTCGGAACACTCCCGGCAACGATGATTAACGCCGGTATTCCAACGATCTTCCTCAATGCTAAGGACATTGGTTATACCGGCGCGGAACTACAGGAGACAATTAACAGCGACGATAAAGCGCTGGCAATGTTTGAAACCATCCGTGCTTATGGGGCAATGCGTATGGGTTTAATCAGTAATATCGAAGAAGCTGTCAACCGGCAACATACTCCGAAGGTGGCATTTATCGCTGAACCCTGTAGCTACACGGCTTCCAGTGGCAAGCAGATTACTGCCGCGGACATTGACCTCAATGTCCGCGCTCTGTCGATGGGTAAACTCCATCATGCCATGATGGGCACCGCAGCCGTCGCCATTGGTACGGCGGCCGCAATTCCCGGGACATTAGTCAATCTCGCAGCAGGTGGCGGTGAGCGAGATGCGGTGAGATTCGGGCATCCTTCCGGTACGCTTAAGGTTGGTGCGAAAGCGTGCCAAGTTAGTGGTGAATGGGTGGTGACCAAAGCGATGATGAGTCGTAGTGCACGTGTTTTGATGGAAGGTTGGGTGCGTGTGCCTGGAGATATTTTTTAAGAGACTGAGGACTCCCTTCAATCGCCCTTCCTGTAAATACCGTTATTCAGAAAATTCAACGCTCTGGCTGGGGGCTTACAAAACTAGAGAGATGAACGTGCAAGCGGTCTTGCACTAAGTGAACTGTGCTCCGAATTTTTCCGGAATGAATCAGTTACCTTCTACTACTCCCAATCACTCCGCGTTTCATACAGT
>JAIPFG010000011.1 GCA_021736745.1 Pseudomonadales bacterium | reverse complement strand
ATGTGGATGGTCGCATCAATAACCTGTTCCATCAGTTTCCGATCTGATACTGAGGCGGTTTTCAGTACATAATTGGCGACATCCTGGCTATTTCCCGGGTGGCCAATGCCTAACCGTAATCGGGCAAAATGATTGGTGCTCAAATGGCTGATAATATCCCGCAACCCATTGTGCCCACCATGGCCCCCACCGAATTTCAGTTTGACGGAGCCGGGGGGGATATCGAGTTCATCATGCGCGATCAGAATCGCCTCATCCGGAATCTTAAAGAACCGAGAGATGGCAGCAACTGCTTGCCCGCTGCGGTTCATAAAAGTAGTTGGGATCAGGCAGTGAATTTGGCTATCGGCAATGTTGATTTTGCTGTACAGGCCGTGAAATTTAGACTCTGGCCTAAATTGCTCTCGGCACTGGTTGACCAGTTCTGCAACGAAATCAGCCCCGGCATTATGGCGAGTATGCTCGTATTGCGCGCCGGGATTTCCCAGGCCGACAATCAGCATTATTTTCTCGTTCACAATACAGGGGCTCTGATCGCTTAAGAGCAGTGCAGCCGTATTTGCTGTGCAGACAAAGGATTAATCTTCGTCTGATTCCTCACCGTTATCTTTAGAATCAACAGTCGGAACTTCAGCGGCATCAACTTCTTCCGTTTCTTCGGCTGCTTTCTTCGGTGTGTGAACCGAAACAACAGGCAAGTCATGATCCTCTCCGTGGGTGAGGGCTATCAGTTCTACGCCTTTAGGCAATACCAAATCGGATAAATGGACAATTTGATCAATTTCAACTTTGAGCATATCTACTTCGATATACTCAGGCAGATCACCAGGCAAACAACTGATTTCAACTTCAGTCATGCTATGGGAGATGGCGCCGCCCTGTTTTTTCACGCCGACACAGGTATCTTCGTTAACAAAGTGCAAAGGAACATGAATATGAATGGCGACATCCTTGCTCACGCGCTGGAAATCTACATGCAGGATTTTCGGTTTTGCCGGGTGGCGCTGCATATCCTTAACAACCACCTGTTCTTGGGTGCCCTCTAGATTAAGAGTGAGAATATGCGAGAAAAAGGCTTCATTCTCAGTCGCTTTCAGCAAATCTTTATGCATGAGCGTAATATTTTGTGGGTTCTTCTTTTTCCCACCATAAATAATTCCCGGTACTTTATCTTCCAGGCGGCGCAGGCGGCGGCTCGAACCTTTCCCTACAACCTCCCGTTTTTCTGCATTAATTTCAAATTCTTCAGACATTTCAATATCCTCATCAATAAAAGAGACTTCTACTAAAAGTCTCAACAAATAACCCCAAGGAATTTTCGACCAAAACCGAGGGGTTTATTAAAGGCCCTGGTTGCTATCGCTAGCGAAACAGGGCACTAATGGATTCGGCGTTACAAACACGTCGAATCGATTCTGCTAACAAAGGCGCAATGGTGAGTTGGTGAATACGGTCGCATTTTTTTGCTTCACCGCTCAAGGGGATGGTGTCAGTAACCACCAGCTGATCCAACTGCGAATTTGTGATGTTTTCGATTGCTGCGCCGGAAAGTACGGCATGGGTGGAGTAGGCGACGACCTTTGATGCGCCATTCATTTTTAGCGCTTCGGCCGCTTTGCATAACGTACCTGCAGTGTCGACCATATCATCCACCAGGATACAGGTTTTATTTTTTACGTCACCGATGATGTGCATGATTTGTGCTTCATTCGCTTTGGGGCGACGTTTGTCGATAATGGCCAATTCGGAATCGTTCAATTGCTTGGCCAGGGCTCTTGCCCGCACAACGCCACCGACGTCGGGTGAAACCACAATAATATTCTTATAGTGTTGACGTTCGATGTGATCAATCAGTACAGGAGACCCGTAAATATTGTCTACCGGGCAACTAAAAAAGCCCTGGATTTGATCGGCATGCAGGTCGACGGTTAAGACGCGATCCACCCCTACATTGCACATCATATCGGCGACGACTTTTGCCGTGATCGGTACCCGGACGGAGCGCACGCGGCGATCCTGGCGGGCGTAGCCGAAATAAGGTACGACGGCGGTAATGCGTAAGGCCGAGGCGCGGCGAATAGCATCCACCATGACCAGTAATTCCATAAGATTGTCATTGGTGGGAGCGCAGGTGGGCTGGATAATGAAAACATCTTTACCGCGTACATTATCCAGAATTTCGGCGCAGGTCTCACCGTCGCTGAATTTGCTTAATTCGGCATTACCTAAAGGGATCGCCAAGTGCTTTACAACTTTCTTTGCTAAATCCGGGTTTGCATTGCCGGAGAATACGGTTAGATTTGCAGCCACGCTGTGTTACCTGATTGTTCGCGTTCTTTGATAATGCTAAGACGATTATCATAAGGAGATGGCTGGGGTGGCAGGATTCGAACCTGCGGATGCCGATACCAAAAACCGGTGCCTTACCACTTGGCGACACCCCAGCAAATTTTCTGTACTAAAGCACAGTTCGTATTTTCGCTACCTGGTGCAGCGGCGACAAGTTTAAACCTTGGGCGATGAAGCCGGTTAATGGTTTGGGTAATTGCTCAAATACCTGCATTGCCTGTTGCTTTGTATCAAAGCTGGCAAATAGGCTTGCGCCGGTCCCCGTTAATCTTGCATTTGCGAATTGATTTAGCCAATTTAAAGCCATTTTGACTTCAGGATAAAGCGCTGAAACCACTGATTCGCAATCGTTTTTTCCACCATGCCCCAGAGCGGTCGCTATTGTGATGGCTGGGGTGTTTCGTGTCAATTCTTTATGAGAAAAAATTTCTGCCGTGGATACTTTACAGGGAGGAGTGATAACGAGATACCAGGGCTCAGGTAATGACACTTTAGTGAGCTGTTCACCGATCCCTTCTGCCCAGCTCGCGCAGCCGTGGATAAAGACCGGCACGTCGGCACCCAGGGATAACCCAATTTCGGCTAATTGAGTTAAGGATAAGCCTGTCTGCCAAAGCTGATTGAGGCCAATCAATGTAGTCGCCGCGTTTGAGCTGCCTCCGCCAAGTCCCCCGCCCATGGGAATATTTTTGCGGAGATGGATATTTGCGCCATGCTCTGTGTTGGTATGTGCCTGTAACAGCTTTGCCGCTCGGTAAATGAGATTTTGTTCGGGTGTTACTTCTGCCAACCTGGCAGTGAGCGTTATTTTGTGGGAGTCCGTGGCTGTCAGGCTGAGTTCATCGCAATAATCAATAAACTGAAAAATTGTTTGCAGGCGGTGATAACCATCCGGGCGACGTCCGGTGATATGCAGCATGAGGTTCAGTTTTGCCGGAGCAGGGAGCAAAAGGGATTGATCGGTCATGCAGACATTAACCGTTGTCGATTAAAGGATGGGCCCACCCTTTAATAACCAGCGTTAGTTTGATCTGGTTGCGATGAAGTTGAATCTTTTTGGGGAGCCACAGGGATTCCAGTTGTTGATAACTTGTGTATTCCAGTTGCCAGTTTGCCTGAGTTAGCTGGGTGAGTCTTCCCTGAGTATCCAATTCGAAAGTCGCCTGCTGGTCGGGTGATGGGATGCCTTTGATCCAATGCAACAGTGTTTTTATCGGAATATCCCAACCCGTGCGCTCCAACAGCATCACTTCCGGTTGATCTGTTTGGATATCTTCTTGTCCGGCAATTTTCAATAATACGGATTCAAAATTCCCCGATAGTTCCGCCGCACCTTGGCCGAAGGGGCCGGTGAGATTAATTTGGAACTGATCGTTTTGTTGTTCCCAGTTTACGTGGGCGCTGTTCGTTTCGTTAGCCGTGCGAATACCGATCTTGCCAACCAGCCGCCACTGGGTAAAAGTCTGCATTTCGGCTTGGTGACGTTGCCATTGTAAAATTAATGGGGTATCGCTAACATCCGGATCAGGTGATGGAGGGTGTGATGGTATAAAGCTACACGCGCTGAGCCAGAGTAAGATAGCAAAAAGTACGGGCAAACCAGAACGTGCCATTATTTCAGTTGCTCTGGATTCAAGCGTTCGAGTACACGTTTAATAATAAGGCTGTCTGGCTTCCGTTTCAGTGCTTCACTCCATATTTGTTTGGCGCGCTCGTGTTGACCGGTTATCCAAAGCACCTCGCCAAGATGGGCAGCTACTTCATGGTCGGGGAATTCAGCAAGCGCTTTTTCAAGCAGTTTGATCGATTCCTGATAATTACCCAATCGAAAAAATGCCCAGCCTAGACTATCGGTGATAGCGGGGTCATTAGGTTTAAGTTCATTGGCCCGAGAAATTAATTCGAGTGCTTCATGATAACGATCTGTTCGGTCAGCCAGTGCATAGCCGAGGGCATTCAATACATTGGCGTTATCCGGTTCCTTACCTAAAATGCGTCTAAGATCCTGCTCCATGGCACCCAAATCATTAATTTTTTCGGCAGCCATCGCCCGCGAGTAAAGCAGATTAATATCTTCCGGGTATTCATCTAGTGCCTGTGTTAGCAAGCGAATGCCGGGTTCGGCGTAACCATATTTAGCTAATAGATCGGCTTCCAGCAGGTAAAAAGTCCTGGCATTGTCCGGATTGTTTTGGCGTGACTGTTGGAAAATTTGATTTAGCTGGTCGGGATGCTGACCGGACAATAAGAGTTTACCAAGTCGTGAGTGAGCGTTAATGGCCTTGTCGCCGCTAACCACCTCTTGGTAGTGGGTGATAGCCTCCTCCAGGCGGTTATCCGATTCCGCCATTTGGGCTAGATAATAATGAGCATCTTCAGTGAATTTTTCATCTTGCAGCAGGCGCGATAGGTGTAGTCTGGCTTCGGCAACCTGTTTGTTTTCCAGTGCAATGAGTGCCAGTGTTAGTCGTAATTGGCTATCCCAGGGATTTTGCTCAACTAATATTGAGAATTGCTGATACGCTTCGGGTAGCGCTTTGGTATCGATCAAGAGTTGTGCGTAGAGCAAGCGAATCTGTTTGTCGGAGGGTTCATCTTCTAGCGATTTGGTTAATAGTTTTAGCGCTTCTTTGGTTTTACCCAATTGGTGAAGTAACCTGATTTTAAGCAACTGGTTGCGGGTATCTGGCTTCAGCTGATAGAGGTGGTTAGCCGTTTTAAGCGCTTCTTCGCCACGACCGTTAATTTGCAAGAGGATCACTTTACCAAACAAAAGTCTGGTATTATCAGGATGAGTTGTTAGCAAACGGTCGAAATGCGTGAGAACCTCATTTCTCTCGCTCTGATTCAGGTGTTTGGTGCTGGCGGCTAAATATTCAAAATTTGCTTCACCTCCCTCGTTAAGAACCGTCTCTAACAATAGGACGGCTTGTTCAAACTGGTTGGCCTTAATCAGTTGTATTGCCAGTATCTGTTTGGCGTTGATGTCGTTGGGTGCCACCTCGGCCCAAAGTAATGCCGTGGTAAGGGCTGCTTTGTCGGCTTTAAGATAGATGGCGATGCGTGTTGCGCGTTCAGCAATCCCTGGATCACGGGTTTTTCGAGCCTGGTGCAGATAATTACTCAACAGCATGTCGTAACGTTTTCTCTGCCCGGCTAGTTCCGCCACGAGCAGTGCATAGAGTGTATCAGGTTCAAAAGAACCCTGTGCGGGTTTGAGTTTTTCTGGTTGTTGATGCGTATTAACAGGGGCAGTTTCTGCCTCTGCTTTGGCTGGTTGATTAGGGATCGACGTTGTCGATGACTGCTGGGAAGCACAGCCAGTGAGTAAGAAAAAGACGGCGACGATATAAATGAATGATTTAGTAAAAGCCATAGTGATTATTTTATACAACCTTTGGGTAATTGGGCAGCGGTATCCAGATGAAATCTTAGACCGTCATTTAATACGAGAGATTCCATAAGCTGAGGGTAGGCCAGTAAGTAATAATGATCAGGGCAACAAGCAATACCAACATAAAGGGCAATGATGCCTGATAAAGCTCGGTAATGGGCTTCTTAAAGCGGTAACTGGCAATAAAAAGGTTCATGCCTACCGGTGGAGTAAAATACCCGATTTGCATATTGGCAAGAAAAATAATGCCCAAGTGCACAGGATGTATGCCGTATTGGATTGCAACGGGGACAATGAGCGGCACCATAATAACCAAGGCTGAAAAGATATCCAGGATAGCGCCCAGCAATAAGAGGAGAATGTTGAGCAGAACCAAAAAACTGTACTTATCGCTTACGACAGACTGAATAAGGAGGAATATTTGCATGGGTACTTCAGCGTCGATCAGAAAATTGGTGAAGGCGAGAGAGACACCTAAAATCAGTAAAATGCCGCCCACCATGACCATGGAGTCGGTCATGATCTGGGGTAGTTTCCTGAGAGGGATTTCGCGATAGACCAGTACTTCGATGATTAAAAGGTAGATAGCTGTAACTGCCGCCGCCTCGGAAATAGCAAAAAAACCGGTATAAATACCGCCCAGCACCACAAAGGGTAAGGGTATTTCCCAAATCACTTCACGCAACGCTGACATCGCTTCCTGCTTGGAAAAAGCCTGCAAGGGAATTGGGTGTTTTCGGTTATGCCAAAGTGTCCAGGCTGAAAGCAGTGCAATCATTAGCAAAGCGGGAGCGATTCCCGCAATAAACAGATCCTTGATCTCCACCGATTGCTCAAGATTCATTTGTTGCACAATAATGCCATACAGAATTAAGGGGAGTGACGGCGCCAATAACAACCCTAAACTGCCAGAGGTGGTAACCAACCCAAGGCTGAATTTTTCACGATAACCCGCTTCAGTCAAAGCGGGGAGCAAGAGCGCGCCGATAGCGACAATAGTGATGCCTGATGCCCCCGTGAAAGCGGTAAAAAAGGCACAGGTGCAATAAGCCACAACGGCGAGTCCGCCGGGAAGCCAGCCAATTAATGCCTGGGTAGCGCGCACTAGCCGGTGTGATGTATTACTTTCGGCTAATAAATAGCCCGCAAAGGTAAAGAGGGGCAAAGCCAGCAATAGGGGAGTATCGACGATACGGTAGAGCTCAATAATGACAGCAACCAGGTCGATATTGGCAAAATAGAAACCCAGCATTGCTGCAGCGCCAATAACGGCGAACAGAGGCGTCCCCAGTAAGGCTAATAAAACCAGTAGCGTTGACAAAATGGCGCCCGTCATCAGTCGGGTGCTCTTTCGGAGAACGGTGGTGTCAAGGCCAGGTAACTCAAAGCTAAATAACGTAAGGCAATGACGCCAAAAGAGATAGGCAGAATGATTTCACAGATCCAATTTGGTACGCCGGCAAAGGCAACTAAACCATCATCATATTCGAGCATGACGAAACGGTAACTGTAATAGGCCAATAAACCTGTAATGATGCCTGTTGCGAAGGAGCTGATAAATCCGATAACCGTCTTTAACCGGACATTAACAAAACGTGTTATTAAGTCAATGTTAATGTGGTCGCCTTTGCGGCTGGCTACCATAGCGCCAATTAGCCCAACCCAGAGCACCAGTACCCTTAGTAATGCATCACCCCAGATAATGCCGCTATCATAAAAATTACGCAGCCCGATTTGAGTAATGGCGAGCAATAGCATAGACATCAGTAAGGTAACGAGGATAGTGTCCTCTATAGCCCTTAGCCAACGAATGATGCGCTTAGCGCCACGTGTGAAAGTCATTTTTGGGCAACTTTCGTGCGATATTCTTTTAATAATTGATTAAGACGATGAAGGATATCCGCTGAAATAATTTGCCGGCTAACCATTTCATTGACTGACTCTTCCGCCTTTTCATACCATTCATCAAGGGTCTCTGGGTTGGGTTCTACTAACTGAATACCCTGTGTCTGTAGTGCGGCAAAGGCTGCAATATTGTCTTTTCTGTTTTGCTGATCGATATCATGAAAGGTCCGGGTCATTACCTCGCTGACTATCTTTTGGTCAGCGGGGGCAATTTTATTAAAGGTTTTCTCATTCAGAGCAAATACGGCATAGATATAAAGAAGAGGTAAATCGGTGAGATAACCCACCTGGTTATGCCATTGCAAAGCGATGGCCGCAATAGGTGAAGCGGCAACGGTATTCACTAGCCCTGTTTGCAAGCTAGTGAGTACATCGCCAATAGAAAGGGGGATCGGATTGATGCCATAGGTTTGCATTGCGCTAATGCCCATTGCATCGGTATCGGGCACCCAGACTTTGAGTTTTTGTAAATCGGCAACTGAACTCACTGGCGATTTAGATAAAGTGTAAGCCAGACCGCCTTCGCTTAGGCCGAAGGTGACGAAACCGCTCTTTTTAAAACCTTCAATTAATACCGAGTCCATCTTCGAGCGCACGTAATCAATCTCGTCAAAAGATCTGAAACGCAGCGGTAGGCTATAGACCTGACTGTCGGGATAATAGGGTGCAAGGCTGCCCGAGGGCAGGGCGGCACCATGTAACTGGCCTATCTTTATTTTACGCAATACCGCCTTGTCATCGCCCATGACGCCGCCGGGATAAAACTTGAAGCTCACACGATTGTCGGTTCTCTCGGTAATTTCCTTGGCCCCGGCTTTCATACGGTTCATCCAATCGGAGCCATCGGGCGCGAGGGTCGCAATTTTAAGTACTTGCGCATTGGCCGCCCCAGTAATAAACAGAAAGGTTAGTATGGTGTATCTAATAAGTTTCACTCTATTTCCTGGCTGAGTTATGGAAACGATGGTGCCTGGGTTGGTTCAGTTCGTTCTTGCCTATGATAACAAGCGGGTTAAAAATACTCATCGGCACTGAGCAAGAGTTCCTTTGCCTGTTTCTGGGCCAGCGTATTGATCAACGTTAGTCCCGCAACCTTTGCGTCTGCTGTGATCACTTCATTTAGGAGCTGGTCATGCAGCTCGCGCTCAAAGAGTAATCGTGCATAACGGCGCGCATAGGTGACCTTAGCCATAAGGTTCTTGCCATTGGATAAGTCAATCGCACGCTGAAAATGTTGTCGCCCAAGTTCAGGTTTTCCTCCCAAGGCCGGCGGTAACAGTGTTGCCATAACGCCCATATAAATGTGGGCCGATCCGAAATCGTAATTTTCATCAAGCAGGATCACTCGCTCCATGATCGTTTGTATTCTGGCAATATTGGCGATGGCGTTCCAATCATCACTATTGGCTTCAATCCAACCGGCCCAGCTGGCACCCAGTGTATAAAGTGTGTCCAGTTGATCGAGTTGAAAACTGTTGACCACTTGTTGAAAGGTATTAAAGGGTTGGGTGGTTATTCCGCAGGCCAGTTTTTTCTTTTGACAAATAGCGCGACTGGCATAGTTTAACGCTTTCTGTGATAACAGTTTCGCTTGTTGGGTATTGCTTGCAAAAACGCCAGCGTAGGCGCTATTGAGTTTTGCTGCGGCAATAAACAGGCCGGAGTTGTGTGGGTCGCTTTCGATCAAGCCATCGAGCAGCAGGAGATAGGCAGGTAACCCTTGCTCCACTGTTTCAATGTCATTACTGTTTAGAATAGCGCTGGATAAGTTTTTCGCCAAGTTTTCAGTAGCGGAACCAACCATCAGGCTGCAGCCGCCCAAAGCAGCATTTAGCAGCACGATGAAGGCTAAAGCAGAACAGTACTTGAGCCAGATGGCGGAAGTTTGGCGTATCGTTTTATTCACTGTAATTAAGGGTGCAGGCGGTACAAGCCGGATGTCTTTAGGGATCAATTGGTTAGTTAGTATAGGTTGTTGCGCATAAATTCCCTAAATATTTTTATATACATAGCCTCTGGCCGTCGCATTTCTATATAATTTGCCCTTCGTTTCATTTCTAAGGCCAATATTACGTCCAATGGGTTTGTTAGCGCTGGGCATTAATCACAAAACGGCACCTGTTGAGGTACGAGAGCGCGTTGCTTTCGCACCGGAACACATGCAAGAGGCACTGCGCAAAGTTGCGCAGGATTTATCTTTGGATGAAGTGGCCATCGTTTCCACCTGTAATCGGACTGAACTCTACTGTGTTTCTGAGCTTGAGGGCAGTCGTGCCCTGTTGGAATGGCTGGGCGATCACCAGGGGCTTTCTCACGATGAGTTGGAGCGTTGTAGCTATGCATATTGGGATGAAGAGGCCATTAAACACGTAATGCGTGTTGCCAGCGGCCTGGATTCTATGGTGCTGGGTGAGCCGCAGATTTTGGGTCAAATCAAATCTGCTTATGCGGTTGCCAACGAAGCAAATACGGTAGGAAGTTACCTCACGCGCTTATTCCAAGAGACTTTCGCAGTAGCCAAACAAGTGAGAACGGAAACGTCGATCGGACAAAATCCGGTTTCAGTGGCTTATGCGGCGGTTAATTTGGCCCAACATATATTTGCGGATTTAACTGCAACCCAGGCCCTGCTGGTCGGGGCAGGTAAAACCATCGACCTGGTAGCACGTCATCTGCAACGCAATGGCGTTAAAAAGATGGTGGTGGCAAACCGAACGCTTGAAAGAGCTCAGGAAGTAGCCAACAACTTTGGTGCCAAAGCGGTATTGTTATCGGATATCCCGGAGCAATTGGTCTATGCGGATATAGTGATTACCTCCACCGCCAGTCAGTTACCCATATTAGGGAAGGGTGCCGTAGAAAGAGCATTGAAGAAGCGTAAGCATCGCCCTATCTATATGGTGGATATTGCGGTGCCACGGGACATAGAGCCTGAAGTTGGAAATCTGTCGGATGTTTACCTCTATTCGGTCGACGATTTAGAGCAGGTGATTGATGAAAATATGCGTTCTCGTCAGACGGCGGCCGAGGAGGCCGAAGAACTGGTAGAGCTGGGCGCCATTAATATGATACGCAGCTTACGGGCACTGGACGCGGTCGGCACGCTCAAAGCTTATCGCGAAAAGGCCGAGCGTATTAAGGATGCTGAATTGGGACGAGCACTGAAGCAATTGGCTAATGGTCAAACACCGGAACAGGTCATTCAGTATTTCGCCAAAGCCCTGACCAACAAACTAATCCATTCACCGAGCATTCAACTGAAAAAGGCCTCTGCCGAAGGCCGCACCGAAATGATGACCTGGGCGCAGGAGTTATTTGAGCTTTCTGACCAGGACATTAATAAAAATAATTAGTCTTCAACCTCATGCCCGGCATACACTATCAACACTCTATTTACCCATCTGAGATAAGCTTTAACGAATGAAAACATCGATTATCAATAAACTGGAGCATCTGAAAGACCGTTACGAGGAGCTGGCTGCGCTGCTAGGTGATCCAGAAACCATTGCCAAACAGGATAAATTCCGAGCCTATTCCAAAGAGTATGCAGAGATTGAACCTGTCGTAGATTGTTTCGGACAGTACCAAAAAGCAGTGGGTAATCTGGAGGAAGCAAATGAGTTGCTCAAGGATGGCGATGCGGAAATGCGAGAGATGGCGGAAGAGGAAGTAAAAGCCGCCAAGCAACAAATTGAAATGTTGACGATAGAGCTGCAAAAATTGTTGCTGCCCAAAGATCCGAACGACACGCGTAATACTTATCTCGAAATTCGGGCCGGAACAGGTGGCGATGAAGCGGCAATATTTGCTGGTGATCTATTCCGTATGTATTCGCGTTATGCGGAAAACTGCGGTTGGAAGATTGAGATTATTAGCGAAAGTTTAGGCGAGCACGGTGGTTACAAGGAAATCATTACCCGCGTGGTGGGCAAGGATGTCTATGCCAATCTTAAGTTTGAGTCAGGCGCCCATCGGGTGCAGCGAGTGCCGGAAACCGAGTCCCAGGGGCGTATCCATACTTCAGCCTGTACTGTGGCGGTGATGCCGGAAGTGGAGGCGGTGGACGAAATGGAAATCAATAAAAATGATATACGCGTGGACACCTTTCGTGCTTCCGGTGCCGGCGGCCAGCACGTTAACAAAACGGATTCAGCGATACGTATCACTCACCTGCCGACAGGAATAGTGGTGGAATGTCAGGACGAACGCTCACAACATAAAAACCGTGCCAAGGCGATGTCCGTGTTGCAGGCAAAACTGTTGAGTTCGGCTCAGTCGCAACAACAGGCGGAGCAAGCGGATGAGCGTCGCAGCCTGGTGGGTTCCGGCGATCGTTCGGAACGTATTCGTACCTATAATTACCCTCAAGGCCGAGTAACGGACCATCGTATTAACCTCACCCTTTATAAACTGCCGGAAATTATGGAGGGTGAATTAGAAGTAGTGATCGAAGCGCTGATCAATGAATACCAGGCTGATCAACTCTCGGCACTTTCCTCAGAAGAATAATGGTGACAATAAAACAAGCGCTGATGCTGGCTTGTCGGCTCGAAGGGCTGAGCGAAACGGCTCGCCTGGATGTGGAGGTTTTATTGGCGCATGTAACCGGTCGAGATAAAGCCTATCTCTATACCTGGCCTGATCGGGAATTAACCTCAGCGCAGCAACAAGCTTTCGAGTCCCTTTTTGCCCAGCGACAGACCGGAATTCCGGTAGCTTATCTGGTAGGCGTAAAGGAGTTTTGGTCGCTTCCGATGAAGGTGAATCCCAGCACTTTGATTCCGCGACCGGACACCGAGTTGTTGGTGCAGCGTGCGTTGAAATTATTGGCGGCTGATTCTCCGCAAACCGTTGCTGATCTTGGCACTGGAACGGGGGCAATTGCTTTGGCTATTGCGAAGGAAAGACCCCGATGGAAGGTGTTGGGATGTGATATGAAGGCTGAAATTGTGTCGCTGGCCGAACAAAATCGGCAAATGCTGGGTTTACCGAATGTGGGCTTTGTAGTCAGCGACTGGTGTAGGGAGTTGCCGAAGCATGCGTATGATTTGATACTTAGCAATCCACCCTACATCGCCCCCGATGATCCTCATTTGCAGAGTGGTGATATCCGTTTTGAGCCGACATCGGCATTAGTGTCTGAGGAGGATGGCCTGCGAGATATTGCAACCATTGTCGATCAGGCAAAAGAACACTTAAAACCACAGGGGTTTTTATTGTTGGAGCATGGGTGGAAGCAGGCGAAGCGAGTGCAGGGAATATTATCTGCCGCAGGTTATAGCGCAATTTCAACTTGCCAGGATTTGGCCGGTTTGGATCGTGTCACTCAATGCCAGTGGCCTGGAGACGACAAGAGATGATGAATGACGAACAATTACTCCAATACAGCCGCCAGATTATGCTGCCGGAGATAGATATTGATGGCCAGGAGAAGCTATTGGCTGCCAAGGTGCTAATTATCGGATTGGGCGGTTTAGGTTGTCCCGTCGCTATGTATCTGGCAGCAGCCGGGGTGGGTCATTTGACTCTGGTAGATTACGACGAGGTGGACCTGACGAACTTGCAACGACAAATTGCTCATACCCTGAAGGACGTCGGTACGGCCAAAGTTAGCTCCGCCAAACAAACGCTATTGGCCATTAATCCAGGTATTGACGTGGTCAGTATTGACAAAAAGTTAGAAGGGGCGCAGCTTGAGTCGCAAATTGCTGGTTGTGATCTGGTACTGGATTGCACCGATAATTTCACTACCCGGTATGCCATTAACGCCGCCTGCGTACAACACAAAAAACCTCTGGTATCCGGTGCCGCAATTCGGCTGGAAGGGCAGTTGGCAGTATTTGATAGGCGGGACGCGCAAAGCCCTTGCTATCAGTGTCTTTACCCGGAGGGCAGCGAGCAGCAGCTGAGTTGCTCCGAGAATGGCGTGATTGCACCATTAACCGGAATCATTGGAACCCTGCAGGCGTTACAAGCTATTAAGCTTATCGTCGGCTTTGGTGAAACCCTCGTGGGGCGATTGTTGTTATTTGATGCTAAAAGTATGGGGTTCCATCAATTACAGCTCAATCGCAAACCCGACTGTCCGGTCTGCGGAAGTTGCTAAGGATTTCGGTTCGTGCAACGACCCTAAAAGTCCAATATGTTCCCATAGGGCAAAAACTTATTACTGGAGTTCTGTTTGATCCATTGGATCAAGTCCTGATCAGGGAAGGCCCCCCGGCTTTTTAGTGTACGACATAACCAGATGACGGGGGATAAGCTTCCCGCTTCCCAACCCGGCAATTGTTCCTCGGCGAGGGTAAAAAACCGGACGAGTTGGATCAGTTGTTCATTGTTTAGTTTCTCTGCTGCTTGCGCCCAAACATCCTTGTGGGTCTTCATGAGAGGACGATTATCATCAATTTCCTGTTGTGATAGTTGCTGGTTTAGCTGAGCCAGCTGTCCGGCTTCACTGATGGCTATGAAGCGTTGCAGAATGTGCTGATCAATAATACTCTTATCTTTTTGATCCTGATTGGGATCCCAATTACCAATGCTAGCCACCTTGTCTCCTAAAGCTGATTTGGGTGAATTTCCGTTAAGAAGTTTCTCAGAGGTTCCTTAATGTATAGAGGAATTGGCGTTATCTCAAGTGGATAGCGCAAAAAGGTTGTTAACCTGGTTGATGAGGGAATTCTACACGGAAAAGAGCGCCGCCTAATGTCGATTGATCGATCGCTAAAGTGCCTTGGTAACTGGTTATGATTTCGAGAGCAACGGCTAGTCCGATGCCTTGGCCTGGTTGGCTGGTATCCGCACGTGCACCGCGTTGCAGTATGCGGGCTTGTTCAGCGGTCGGAATAGGAGAACCATCATTCTCAATGTTGATAAATAACCGGTTATTTCCAGTGGGGGTGGTGAGATGCTTTGCGCTCAGTTTGACCCGGTGACGACAAAACTTAAAGGCATTATCTAAAAGGTTTCCCAATACTTCCATGAGGTCTCTTTCATCACCGATAAAGCGGCAGGGGGTATCGATTTCGACTTGCAAACTGACCCCTTTATCCTGATATACCTTTTCCAATGAACGTATTAATTTGAGCGCCAAAGGCATGAGCTCTATGGGTTTGGAAGAGAGCGAGGTTTCCGGTGATACCGCTCTTTGCAATTGATAACTGACGAGCTGATCCATCCGGTTAATTTGCTCATCGATGATGGTGAAAGATTCATTATTCAGGGTAGCGGGCTGTGCAGAGACTATTCCGCGCAGTATTGCCAGGGGTGTTTTCAAGCTGTGTGCCAGGTCCGCTAGAGTGTTGCGATAACGCTGTCGTTGCCGGCGTTCATTGGCAATCAGCAGGTTGAGGTTGGTCGCTACCGGTTGTAGTTCGCTGGGGTAATTACCGGAAAGCTGATCCTGCTTGCCCTGTTCTATACGGTGCAGGTCTTCGGCCAGTCGCGGCAAGGGGGCAAGACCCCAGCGTAAAATGGCTCCCTGGATCGCAAGTAATAAAAGACCGAGACCACCCAGCCAACGCCAGAGGGTTTGCCGGAAACCACTAATTTCAGCATCGGTCGGGAGAGTGTTCTGTAATACCTGAAAAGTATAATGGCTTTCGGAGCCATTTTGATTTTCCCAAATCACACCATAGCTAATGCGATAGAGGTTATCTTTACCTATCCTGGTTTTTGTGAGGTGGTAGGCACCTGCAGTTGTCGGAGTTTGCTTGGGTAGGCTTAAACTGATGGCAGAAGGTGAACGCCAAATCTCTTTACCATTATGGTTGATAATAATACCGTATCGTCCAGAGTCGATGCGATTGAACTCTGGATCCTGTAATAGTGTAGGCATAATGAGATTCCCATTCTCATCTTCCGCTGCCGTTAATAATGCATAAATATGTGTTTTGAGTCGTTCCAATAAGGCATTTTCAACGCTGTGCTGAAAAGCACGATCTAATACGTAGCCAGTGAACCCCAGAAAAGAAAGCAATATTAGACAGGCGGCTAATGTGAGTCGACCTCTGAGTGAAGGCATCAGTAGAGAAGGCATTAGTCGTCCAGCCCACTATTGAAACGGTAGCCCCTGCCGCGCAACGTTTGTATGGGTTTGAGCTGCCCGGCAGGGTCCAGTTTTTTGCGCAAACGGCCGATAAACACTTCGATTACATTGCTGTCGAGGTCAAAATCTTGGTCGTAAATATGTTCGGTTAGCTCGGTTTTTGAGACGACTTTTTCAGGGTGTAGCATCAGATATTCCAGGACCTTATATTCGTAGGTGGTAAGGTCCAACTCCGTCCCCGCGCAAAGTACCTTATGGGTGGAGGTATTGAGCTCGATCGGGCCGATATTTAATGTCGGAGAAGCCAGACCTGCAGAACGACGTAACAGGGCATTCAGTCTGGCCAGTAACTCTTCCGTGTGGAAGGGCTTGACGAGGTAATCGTCGGCACCTGCCTCTAGCCCCTCGACTTTATCCTGCCAGTGGCCGCGAGCGGTTAAAATCAGAATTGGGTAGCTTCTTTGTTTTTTGCGTAAGGCTTGGATTAAATCGATGCCGTTTAGTTTTGGCAGTCCGATGTCGATGACGGCGATATCATAGTCATACTCTTGGCCGTTAAAGAGTCCTTCCTCCCCATCCCCCGCAGAGTCTACACTGTAACCGGCTTGCAAGAGTGAATCAGTGAGTTGCCGCCTGAGCTGTGGTTCATCTTCTACAATCAGAATGCGCATAATAGGGGGTCGTCGCCGGCTTAGTTTTTGCCACGTGACTTTTCCCGCGCATTAATGCGTACGGTTTTCACACGGCCTTTGTCTGTGAGTAGCTTGACGCGGTAGGCAGGCGCATTCTTATTTTGCTCTAAATCAGCGGAAAGCACTTTACCCTGGTGGCGACGCTTAGCAATGGCAATGGCCTGTTCTTTGCTGATGAGATCCTGCTCCGCCAAGACCATCATCCCTGGCCAATGTTTCGGGCCTGAGTATTGTTGCGCAAAACCTGAAGTTGAAAGCATCAAGCCTGCCATCAGTAGTAAGATTTTTATTTTCGGTATCACTGGTATTCTGCCCACTCAATAGGATGAAGAAGCACGCATTATGCAAGGCTGGCTCTATTAAAACTAATAAAGCTCGGCCAGCCAATGATTTTGAGTGTAGCTTACCAAGCTTGCCTGCGTCGATATCCGCTAATAGCGATAGCGTTGTGGATGGCTAAACTCCTCCACCGGGATGACAGATACGCGTACTTTAATGCGGTCGCCCGGATGGTTCTCTGTTTCTGTACTATAGACTTCCCCCCGGTATTTGTAGAGCACATGATAACCAACAATTCGTTCCTCATCATGATAATCCTGATAAGTCTTACAGACCTGCTCAGTAGTATAATATTTCCCGCCCTGGCCGCCGGCGCGATGACCCAGGTCACGACCAATAGAGCCTCCTAACAGTGCGCCGACAACAACGCCAGCACGTTTGGCGTCTTTGTGGTGGCCAAGCTCATTGCCAATCGCACCGCCAATAACGCTGCCCAATAGCGTCGGGGTGGCTGATCGATATCCTGAATGATCATAGCGAACCACTTCTTCGTCCCAGCATTCCTGCCGAGGGGTGCTGATTCGAATATGTTTAGTGATGGGTTCTGCTTCGATGACTTTGGCGTAATCATACTGTTTATTATGCTTAGCGAAGGCAATGCCGCTCATCAAAACGCCCGCGGTCAAGATTGCAAGAGTTGTTTTCATGGTTTTCTCCTTACTATTGCCCTTAATTGCTGAAAATAATAGAGCTGTTAAGCTGAACTCAAGCTGAACATAATTGAAAAATCAGAGGGATACGGCTAAAGTGCCGCTGGTATTTTTTGATGCAAAGATATACATGACGCCGATACAACGATACCAAAAGGATCTCGATAGCAAGCTGTTGATGCCAGATGAGGCACAGCGAACGGCTGTGCAGCATTTACAGCGCCTGTATGATGATTTGTTGGCGGATCAGCATAAAAAAATCAATCGGTCTTTGTTGAAAAAAGGGCTGTCTTTGCTCAAAAAGGATATACCCACCCCCCAAAAAGGCCTTTATTTTTGGGGTGGTGTCGGCCGTGGTAAAACCTATCTAATGGATGCCTTTTATGACAGCCTTCCTTTTGACAATAAATTACGTTCTCATTTTCATCGCTTTATGCAAATGGTGCATCACAAGCTGAAACAGCTTGACGGTCAGAAAAACCCCTTGCATCACATAGCACAAGAACTGAGTGAGGAGGCCTGTGTTATCTGTTTTGATGAGTTTTTCGTTTCTGATATCACCGACGCCATGATTCTGGGTGGGTTGATGGAGCAACTCTTTGGCCGCGGCGTGACGTTGGTGGCCACCTCCAATATTATTCCTGACAACCTTTATAAGGATGGTTTGCAGCGACAAAGATTTCTGCCCGCCATTGAACTAGTGAAAAAACATACCGAAGTCGTTAATGTGGATTCTGGAGTGGACTATCGGTTACGCGTATTGAAGCGTGCAGAAATTTATCATTGTCCGTTAGATGAGGCCGCCTACGACAGCCTAAAAGGGTGTTTTATGCAATTGGTTCCCGATTTGGAAACCATCACCAGGCATGAGCAAATTGAAATTGAAGGGCGTAAAATTGATACCCTTGGCTGCGATGATGATGTGGTGTGGTTTGAATTTAAGGATCTTTGTGATGGCCCGCGCAGCCAAAATGATTATATTGAAATTGCACGTATGTATCACGCCGTATTGGTAAGTAATGTGCCCGTTATGGGTGCAGACTCAGATGATCGGGCGCGTCGCTTTATTAATTTGGTGGATGAGTTTTATGACCGGAATGTTAAGTTGATTTTGTCCGCTGCGACCGAGATCGATGGGCTTTACGCCGGGGGGCGGCTTGTCTTTGAGTTTGAGCGCACCAAGAGCCGATTATTGGAAATGCAATCGCACGAGTATTTAGCCAGAGCTCACCGGCCATAGGCGTTGATTTCCGTTCGTTGGAGACTGAATCGTATAGGCAGGTCAATTCAGGTGTGCGTGCAACGACTCTTCAGTCGGTGCTGTCTTTGTATTGGTTTGAATTATCTCGTTAAATTATCTTAATTCTTGCTTGTCAGCGCAGGGGCATTTGGGTAGAATGCGCGCCTCTTTTGTAGGATTGGCCAGAACAGAATCTAATGAAAACATTTAGCGCAAAATCTGAAACTGTAGTACAGGATTGGTATGTGGTTGATGCCGAAGGGAAAACCTTAGGTCGTCTCGCCACAGAAATAGCAAGACGCTTGCGTGGCAAGCATAAGCCGGAATATACCCCGCACGTAGATACCGGGGATTATATCGTGGTGGTCAACGCCGAAAAAGTCCGTGTTACCGGTAATAAAGGCTCAGACAAAATGTATCACCGTCACACGGGTTACCCTGGTGGGCTCAAATCCGTGACTTTTAATCAGCTCATTGAACGCGCACCTGAGAGAGCGATTGAGACAGCTGTTAAAGGAATGTTGCCTAGAAACCCTCTTGGCCGGACAATGTATAGAAAACTTAAAGTGTACGCAGGTGCTGAGCATCCCCATGCTTCGCAGCAGCCTATGCCACTCGAACTCTAATTAAGGTAGGCTAACTCGATATGTCAGCTACGCAATATTATGGAACTGGTCGTCGTAAAACCTCAACTGCTCGTGTTTTTTTATTACCGGGCACTGGAAATATTACGGTCAACAACCGAACACTAGACGAGTATTTTGGACGTGAGACAGCGCGCATGATTGTGCGTCAACCATTAGCACTCACCGAAAATAGTAGTAAATTTGATGTCAGAGTCACGGTAAAGGGTGGTGGTGGCTTTGGTCAGGCAGGCGCCATTCGTCATGGTATTACCCGAGCTTTGATGAAATATGATGAAGAGCTGCGTGCACCACTGCGGCAGGCAGGATTTGTGACGCGAGATGCGCGTGAAGTTGAGCGTAAGAAAGTGGGTTTACGGAAAGCGCGAAAGAAAACGCAGTTTTCCAAACGTTAAACAATCTGCGGTTAGAATTGATCAAACGCTCGGAATCGAGAGATTCCGGGCGTTTTTTGTATGTGTCACCTTGTATCGGAAGGGTAATTTCATTATCATCGGGGCCTGTTTTTTTGTGTGCTTTGCCGTCACTTTAGGTCTGAATTTTGAGCCTGAATTCAAGCTAAGTATGGACCAATATTTTAAATTCAATAAGACGATCTTATCTAAGTTGGGGAGTGTTTAAATTATGACGACCGACAACCATAATAACGGCCGCCGTCGATTTTTAATCGGCGCCACCTCGGCAGTGGGTGCGGTGGGCGCGGTAGGTGTTGCGGTGCCTTTTTTGGCGGCCTGGAAACCCAGCGCCAAAGCCAGGGCAGCAGGAGCTCCAGTTAAATATAATATTAAGAAACTTGAACCGGGCGCCATGGTAACCGTGGAATGGCGTCGTCAGCCGATCTTTATCGTGCGACGCACGGATGAAGCTTTAGCACTGCTCAAGAAAATACCCAAAGATGATCTGAAGGACCCTGATTCACTGAATTTGGCTCAACAGCCTGAGTATGCGAAAAATGAAACGCGGGCCAGTAATCCTGAGTACTTGGTGATTAAAGGCGTTTGTACACATTTGGGTTGCGCCCCTAAGTATCGTCCCGAACTCCATGCAGAAGATCTGGGTGATGATTGGGTCGGTGGTTTCTTTTGCCCCTGTCATGGGTCAAAATTCGATTTGGCCGGCCGAGTTTATAGCGGCGTTCCCGCCGGTGCGAATTTGCCTGTGCCGCCTTATCGGTTTGAGGGTGATGCAATAATTATTGGGGAAGACCAGGAGGTGGCATCATGAATTGGGTAATGTCGATGCTCGATTGGGTAAATACACGT